>PLLV01000071.1 GCA_003142295.1 Syntrophaceae bacterium | reverse complement strand
AAGGGCTACGGTACCTCCTGTCAAGAGAACCGCATCGGACAGAGCTATATAATCGTGAAGGGAGACGGATCCGCTAAGAAAATCAGAGGTAACTCCATTGCCTTCTCTATAGATAACTTTCTGGATCTGGGAGACATAGTTGGGTGATTTCAGGGCATCCGGGTGGAATTTTACGATTATGTGAAAATCGGATGATCCCTCCTTCACAGCGCTGAATAAATCATCGAACATACAGATCGTTTCCTGAAGCAGGGGAGAAGGGGTAACGAGAATGATCGTCTTGTCAAGCGGCAGGGCATAGCGCTCTCGCAGTGCTTTTCTGGAGGGCATGCTTCTCACGTAGTCATAGATATTACTGAAGCGCAACGCACCGCCGATAGCAAGATGCTCTCTTGGATACCCTGCACGTTGCATATACTGAATTCCCAACTCTCCGCTTGTGAGGATATAGTCCGGAAGAGGCATGCTTTCGATGCTCTCCCGATGACCCCAGTGCTCGCCCAGTTCCCCATCGACGAAAACATAATTCAGAAAATTATTACTCAGCGCGGAGTGCTGGAAACCGACAGTTGTTGTCTTTCCACGGCTGTTATAGAGAATCGCCCTTTCCAGTGGCTGGAATTCCAGCCGGAAGAAGAGGACCTTTGCGTTTTCGAGGGGAATCCTTCTCATGGCCCGGTCCAGCATGAGGCAGTGAAAAAACATAGGGCTCGTCAAGGACCGGAACAACGCCTCCCGGATCAAGGGAGAGATATCAACTCCCTTAATGGTCGCCGGTGATTCCCGTGATATCTTTAGTGCTGTGAGGCACTTCAGAAACAGTTTCGGGCTAAAAAGGGAAAGGACATCGACGGCTTTCAACTTCCCTTCCAGAACCGTCACCGGCCGCTTTTTCAGGAAGGCCAGAACCTCTCTTCTCTTCTTGAACAGATACTGCCATGGCATCAACCAGAGGATGTGGCGCACCGGCTCTTTTTCCGCCAACTGCTCAGGGATGCGGTTGAAGAACATATCCGTGGCATCCTCTGAAAACGGGTTTTTCCACCAGTCGGGATATGTACTGAAAAAGCATAGCGTACCCGGAGGGATATCGCCACTTGAACTTACGCCCGAAGCCTTTAGAGTACTTACGGTCAGGATGGTTTTAACAAGCTCCCGACAAACCTGCAGGAAATAGGAAAAAGTGAAAGAGAGGAGACCTTGCTTATCTGTGCTTCCCCCATACTGGGATGCCGCGATCTTGATTCCCCGGCCGGCGAGGAGTTGCCTGAGAACATCCCGGAGCAAGGTGTCATCCACGTGGAGACGGGCTTCATGATAATTGCCCCTCTCGCAGGTGTAAAGGAGCCGCATGATTGCGTAAAGACGGTGCACGAGCTGGTCGTTCCAGATGTTTTTCTCGCTGACGCCGAGATACCACCAAAGATTCCTTCCTCCATATGACAGGGCTTCCATGATCGAGGGATGGGAAAAACATCTCTGCCTCGGATAATTCCTGATGAATCCGAGATAAAATTCCCGGGCGTCTTTTTCCGCCATCCGGGATATTCCGGCGGTATCAACAACTGTCACCGTCTGCCTCAGATCCGGCGGGGAAAATTTATATTTTACAAAGGCCTGTTCAGGGGAAAACCCGATGGTGAATAGATGGAATTCAGCCGCCGGATCGTCTTCCTTTATCACTTCTCCGGCCCAGTCCGTTTTCATGTTATCGATGACCAGCAGAATATTTCGGTGTTGTAACGAAGCGCTTCCGGTCATCTTGATTGCTTGCTGTAACCACCCTGAAACAAGGGGTCCATCTTCAATATCTTCTCGACTCTGGGGACATCTTCCGGGGTGTCCACCGGCTGCGTAATATAAGGAGCGATTCCCGAGGCAATGGGAATATCGTTTTCGATGAGCCTCAGCATGTCGATCCCCTCGATCAGTTCCAGAGGCGTCCTTGGCAGCTGCGAGCAATACTGGAGGAAGTCGCCCCGGAAGGCCATGACGCATGTCTGTCGGTAAAAGACGGCCCTCTTATTGATATCGAATACTGTTGCGGGAATCGGTTGACGGGTCAGATAGAGTAACCTGTTGTGTTGGGATATGACCACCTTAATCCGGTGGTGGTTGGTTAAATCAGATGGATCCTGGATGACCTCCACCAAGTTGGCACACCTCGCGTCTCTGTCTCTTTCTAAAATACCCGCGGTCATTTCGATTACCGGCGGCGGCACCACCGGTTCATCACCCTGGACATTGATCACTACATCGTCGCTGCCGCCATAGCCGAGTATCCTGGCTGCTTCGGCTACACGGTCTGTCGCGGTCTGGTGATCCGTCGATGTCATGACCGCGCGGGCACCGAAGTTTTCACATGCCTTGAAGACCCTGTCCTCACAGACAGCCATCACCACGTCATTAATGTTTGACGCCAGTAAGGAACGCCGATAGACATGTTCAATCATCGGCATGCCCTGGATCATGGTCAGGGGTTTGTCCGGGAACCGCCAGGAACCGAGTCTCGCCGGTATGACGACAAGTGTACGCAATTTATCCTCCTGTTTCATTTTTTGCCGCGGAAATAGTGTGCCTCTTGCCCCCTTGAGACTGTGTCATAATAGGGAAGATGTCATTCCGAACGAATGTGAGGAATCTTAACATGTTAATTTTATCAATCATTAGGATTTCTCGCGGAGTTTACCCTGAGTAAACCGAAGGGCTCGAAATGACAAAAAAGAGAATTACGACACAGCCTCCTTTGCTAAAGGGGGAATTGAAATAAGATGTTCAGTTACATCCGTTCCAGTATGGCGTAATAATAATGATAGCCCATCTTCCGATAAAAAGGGACTGCCTCCTTGCACAGGTCGCCGTCATGGATAAATATTTCCGCCTTGAGTCCGTTCCTTTCAAATATTTCTTCAAGCTCATTTCGTGTTCTCCAGTGCTCGCCATCATAAGGATAGGGAGACCTGAGATTTGATAATTTGTAGAACAACTCCCGGCGTCGCGGAAAATGTTTTATGAAAGATAGAAATCGGTGGAAACTAAACCAGTGATCCACGTAATGCTCATTTGCCATCAGGATGAGTCCCCCCGGGGCAAGGATCGCTTTGATCTTCGAAAAGAGAATATCCGCGAATTCGTCGTAACAATGGTGAAATGATGCACACAGTACAGCAAAATTAACCTGCCGCGGGATGTCAAAGTCGGTGAAGTTTCCCTCAAGCAGAGTTACCTTTCCCCTGGGTATTTCAAAATGCTTCAAGACAAATGGGCCATGCTTCAGCCTTTCACGGCTCGGTTCAACGGCATATATATGCTTTATCTGTTCATGGTTAGCCAGAATGGCGCTCGTCCAGGACACTCCGCTCCCAAGGTCGAGCACAGTCATGCCCCGGGAGTCAGATAACCGGCAGCATCTGGTCATGAAGTGCCCTAACGCCTTCTCAAAGTAGGGCTTGAAATTACTGTCCACTTCGAGGTGCCGCATCAGCCGCAAAAAAGATTCTTCTGTCTCGTCCACCTTCCAGTGAGAAGCAAGGCTTTCGTCAACAAATCTTTCGGGAATTTCACAGGCCTTCATCTGAGTGCCGCCATTGATTGATCAATCCAGTTGGAATGTCGCATAATTTATGCGTGGTTCAAGACCTCACTTTCCGCTCTTCCGGTGTATGCCCAGGAAAAACAGACAGCCAGAAAGATCAGGCTTCCCAGTCCGGATATCCACATCGACGTCACAAGATACGCAGGTTTGTATTCGAAGACGACCTGATGTTCCCCCTTCTCCAGAACCACGGATCGAAAGACGCCGTAGGAAGGCAATATGGGCGCAGGGCGCCCATCGATGGTGGCCGTCCAGTCGCGAAAATAATTCTCATTCAGAAACAACTGCCGGGGCGATGGGCAAGTGACATTGACCGCGATTTTGTTGTCGGAATAATAGGTCACCTGCGGCTGGGCGGCCCCCTCACGCCCCCGGTTTTTACTTAATGGCGGCGCTTTCCGCAAGGTCTTCAGAAGACCGATATCCGCAGGCGAGAGGTCTTCCCTGTTGTATACAACCGTACCACCAAGATTCTCTATAGTATTCAGGCGGAGGTAGTCCTTCAAACTCTCCCGCCCTTCAACAAGTTCGTAAGATTCTGCGGCGAATACCCTGGGAAGGCACTGTTTGACTTCATAGACGTAATAGGGAATAGGTTCAAAGATTCTCTTCAGCACCTGGAGACCGCGCTTGAGACCCGGCGCACGCTCGGCCGGAATTCCTTGATGGACTAGGGAAAGTCCCCATCGCCCGGGATTTTCAATTTCGTTAAAGGAAAAAATGTACCGGACGTTATGGAGGGCGAGGAGGTCCGTGCTGAAGCCAGGCTGTTTGATGGTGTGAGGGGGACTCGTCTCCCTCTTCGAATTTTCGTCAAGAAGATATGCCATATGATAATAGTCACGAAAAGCCTTTGATTCGGCTTCACCCGTGATCAATGCGTCCCAGAAATAATAGTAGCGTTTCGAGTATTGGCCTATACCCCCGGCTACCTGGTGATTGTTATAGAGGCCGACGGAGGCATGCTGGTTGATGAAGGCGATTCGGTAGTCGTGTTTGTGGGCAGGCCTGAACCGATCGAACAAATCCGATGTATAAAAGTGTGTAAATGACGGGGGCTTAACATCGGCGGGCCTTGCAAGATTAGCCTGCACGAATCTCTCCGAGAAAATCAATGCCATGAGAAGGATGACATAAGCTTTCGTTCCGGCACCTTTATTTCTCAATACGATGAGCGACATAAACGTAATAACAGCAAAGAGCAGAATCACAAAAGCCTCTATATAATTAGAAGGGAAAGCGTTCATTAATAACTGATATACACAAGGGATAGCCGCGGTGATTAAGATCAGCAGAAAGACTTTCCTTTGAGACCCTCGAAGAAATTCGATGAAGCTGTTCATATTGGTCATAGCGAGAATGAAAAGCACGAAGGGGCCGATAAAAATAATTTTGTAGAGGCGAAACCCGGAGATGGGCAGGGATGTCCAGAAAGACAGGAACCATCTCGAGTAGATGATGAAATGCGCGAAGAAAAGCACGGCGATATAGTAATAAAAGCTCTTTCTAGTCAGTGGACTCCACTTCCGAAAGTTCAAGAT
>PLLV01000195.1 GCA_003142295.1 Syntrophaceae bacterium | reverse complement strand
GGGATGAATTCCTGATTTTGCCTGGATAATGCCTTCTTGAATCAGATTATGGGCAATGAGAAGAAAGATAGCCATCAAAGTCATTTGATCTTGAGAAAACGGGAGCACGGACATAGCGGCGATGCCGCCGTAAATTCCTGTAAGCATGCCTATCAGGAGCGGAAGGGTAGCCATAGCCGGCAGACTAAGGATGCTCATCAGTGGTTGGAGGAGAAAATCCAGGCGACCCAGCCATCCGGTCCATGCAAGGAGGGCAGTGAAAAGAGAGACGGGAATGAGGATCTTCATGATCCAGAGGAAACCGTTCAGTCCTTTGCGAAGGCCCGATTGCAGGCCTTCTTTGATTCGACTCCTATCCAATTCCATGATTTCTCTATCACCGTCTCACTGATTAGATTAGCCCAAGAAGGTGGAATATCTTCTCGAAACGCATTTCCCAGGAATGTTCACGTCGTGCCCGCTCGAATCCCTTCCTTCTGATCTCATCCGCCTTTTCAGGATTTGACAGGAGAAAGCGGATCTTTTCAACGAGGTCATCAAAATTTCTATAGGTGACAATCTCAGAACCGATATCATAAAATCTATCCAGCTCAGGGTGATATTCAGTAAGGTAGAGCCCTCCGCTCATGGGGATTTCAAAATCTCTCCCTTTGAGGCAGTATGTGTTACTGAGGCCAATGACACCTCCGAAGCCCAGGCTAATCCTGCTTTTTGAATACATGCGCACCATGTCCTCCGCAGTGAGAGGGCCATTCGGCCAACCGAACCCGTATGCTTCAACATGGATGCCGTGAGATTCAAGTCTCTCGATGACCTCAGATCGATTTCCATAACACTGACCGACGAAGGATACGTCGATCGTCTTCTCCGTATTATATGGTCTATGAAATTCAGGGTTCGCTCCTTCAGGGAGATAGATGGGAATCGCTCCCTCCACACAATATTTTTTCGCGGCATCCTCGGTACTCGTCCAGCAGATATCAAAGAAGCGACAGATATCTCTGGAGCCCATGGCCTGGCCGTTTCTGATTTTGCCGACAAAATGTTCTTTGTCGTTCAGGGCGAGATTAACCATGGGAATGCCGAAGCTGCTCAATGCCAGGACAGTTTCCGGCGACACCAGTTCCCCGGAAAGATAGGTAAAGATGACATCGGTCGCATCCTGTTTCGTCCACTGTGCAACCTTTTCTATCAGAGCTGCGTTCATTCTTGGCTTTACGGAACTTTGCCAGTCTTTCTTCTGATGGTTGAACTGCTCGCACCAGTCGTAGTGCCGAACCTGACCGAATTTTTCGAGCGATGGCTTCAGGGATTCATTTTCCCAGTTATAATGATGGTAAAGGGCAATAATACGAAGACTCCCCTTTTGTTTGGGGACCAGGTAGGGGTATCTTTTCTTAATGGTTTCCCTAATGATGTGATCATCGGGCAATGCAAGATGCCTCGACTCGAACATCGCGTGATAATAGTCGAGTTCATGTATTAACTTTCTTGTATTTTTCCAGGCTCTGAATTGTTTTCGATATTTTTTAAGAAGACCTTCCATTCTAAAAATCTTCATCAACTGCTGCTATTGGCATTGTGATTAATTACTGCTGACAAATGTTCTGTCGACGTGGCCTAATTTCAATCCTGACATTGTTAAATCCTGAAAAATTTCTTGAATGCCTTGATAATATAAAAAGAGTTTTGCAATTATTTTTTTGCTGCAGGCTTTTCATTTAGGAGTCGTTAATTTTAGTTATTACCTGTCAATTCAGTACTCCTTCTTAAGAATCATTGAAATCAGCAATAATATGAACAATCTTTTCAGCTGCGTTGCCATCGCCGTAAGGCGATTTTTCAAGCAGCGGAGGTGACATGCGCGCCCATTCGATGAATCCACCAATATTTTGGCCCGCAAGGACACCGAGACCACACTCTATTACCTCAGGCCGCTCAGTCTTCTCCCTAGCCACGATTACCTTCTTATTGAAGCAGGTAGCCTCCTCCTGAATACCACCGCTGTCCGAAATTATAAAAGCTACCTGGCTCATTAACTTTAACAGCTCCGGATACCCCATGGGGGGAATTATCTGGATGTTCTCGGAACTGATACGCGCCTTATGTTTTATGACATTAGGATTCGGATGAATCGGGAAGATAAATTGAAGTTGAGGGTTTCTTATCGCAACGGCTTGTAATTCGTCAAATAAGTGATCCATAATCACGTGGTTTTCTCTGCGATGCAACGTGACCAGCACCTTATTCGAATTACCTGAAATTAAATGGAGACGGTCTCTAAAATAATTAACGGCATCCACAATTGTATTTCCAACCAGATGAATATTTTTTGCTCCGCATTTTAGGAGGTTATCATAGGCCTGCTTTGTTGGGGCCAAGTTGATATCAGCAACCTGGGTAATCAGGGTGCGATTGAGTTCCTCAGGATAGGGGTTTTCTAAATCAAATGTCCGTAGACCTGCTTCGATGTGCGCAACCTTAATACCATTATAAAAGGCCATCTGTGCCAGAGCCCACGCTGTTGTTGTGTCTCCTTGAACAATAACAAGATCAAAGTGGTCCTCAGAAAAAAACCTTTCGGAAGCCTTGCTTATTTTGATAAAGCTCTCGCCTAGGGAATTATGCTTGGCATTGCCGGCAAACATGTCAGCAAAACTGAAGTCAGGCGTGGGAATCAGCTCCCTCACATCTTCATAGAGATCGAGTTGCTGACCGCTGAATAGAGTCTTGAAAGGCAGGTTTTGAACCGTTAACTGATTAATGACTGGAAACAGCTTGATGATTTCCGGTCTGGTGCCAAAAGCAACAAGGATCATAAGTGGATAGGGTTGTATCCGTTCTCGATTTCGTATTTGACCACATTCCAGAAATCTTTGGATCTGTTCTTGTTAATGCTGATTGCTACTTTGTCTATGCCAAGTTCGGGTCTTATGGAACCCCAGAGTGATTTGTCATCGCGGGGATGGGGTGGACATGCAGCGCGAATTCCATGACGCTGCAACATAGAGCAAAAATGGATATCTTCTCCAAAATTATGAAGACGAGGAACTTCATCCCAGAAATACTTGGCCCATTCGCGTCGGAAGAACCAACTATGGCCGACTAAATCGACAAATTCCAGTTTGGTATTCATGGCCTCCCAGCCCATCCGCGGTTTTTCCGTTTTTAATTCCGTTTTGGAAAGATAGCGCAAGCCGATGGTGCCACAGAGAGTCTTTTCGCTGTCCACGTAATTCAGGCAGTTTTCAAGCCATCGTTCACCGGGGAGGGTATCATCATCGAATATGCACACATACTCCCCCTCCATACAGGACGCTATGGAGAAGCGAGGAATAATGCCGAAATTATAATCACACAAAATTTTCTTTACATATTTTTCGTTCTTGAAGCTGGTTCGTTGTCTCATTTCGAGGAAGCCGGTCTTAGGTGGTGGTTTGTTATACCAGAGGATGATTTCGTGGGGGTGGACCGTTTGATTAAGAACTCGTTCCACCTGTTCTTCCAGATACTGGGGCCTTGCCCAAGCCGTTAATATAATGGATATATTGACTTTTTTAATACTCACCAAAATGGACACTCACATTCTTAATTTAAGAAAGTATATCAAATGTGGCTGAAATATCAATCCAATTATTGTCAACGAACAAACGAAAACTGATTGTCATGAAAAATCTCGGGAAAGTAATTATGGTATACCCATCCACTCCTCTCACTTTTTCCAATTGTTTTAAATGCCATCCTAATGAATACATCTGGCTCAATAATTCATAATGTTAATAACCCGGTAAATATGATATTTAGTTTAGCCAACTAAAGTATAAGGTTCACAAATGATTATCGTTAATATAATGGGTGGATTAGGGAATCAGATGTTTCAGTATGCTGCGGCAAAACATCTCTCAATCATCAATACAACGACACTAAAAATAGACGCGTTACATTTCGGGAAACTTACATCAAACAAGGAACACGTCTTTCAGTTGGATTGCTTTAGCATAACCGCTCCCCAAGCGCTCAAGGACGAAATCAGAAAATACAAGACGAAAAAAAGTAGATTAGGCTATATCCTTGATTTAATTAGAAGGACATGGACAGCAAATGCATCCCATGGAAAGCTTGATTTATTGTACGAAGAGCCGGATGGATCAGAGTTTAAGCATGGTTTTCTTGAACTCGGGCCTGACAAGTATCTTATCGGCTACTTTAACTCCTATAAATATTTTACCCCAATTCGCAATATTCTGATCGAAGAATACACTCCAAAAAAAGATATCAGCATAAAGGCGAAGGAGATAATAAGACAAATCGAAAACACAAATTCAATCAGCGTGCATATCAGGAGAGGTGATTATGTAGACGATCCCAATGTGAGGAAGGGTGTCGAGGGTATTATTACAGACGGGTATTATAGAAACGCAATTGAATCCCTCTCAGATAGAGTTGTTAATCCCCATTTTTTTATCTTTTCAAATGACATGGGTTGGGTAACGGACAATTTCAAGATCCCGTTCAAGGTGACATACGTCGATATTAATTCACCACAACGAGGGTTTGAGGATTTATGGATAATGAGCAGATGTAAACATAATATTACGGCTGGAGGGAGCACTTTCAGCTGGTGGGCTGCATACCTTAACCAGAATACAGAAAAGATCGTTGTAAGAACCGAAACAATCAGCAACGATTTGAAATATAATCATCCCGAAGATTATTTTCCCCCGGAATGGGAAATTGCAGCATCATAAATTATTTGTTGCCGACTTCACTAACTCCGAAGACATTGAGTGGCAATGATCACTCTCGATATCTTGGTGAGCATCATGGTCAATATGGAAACAATGAGCTCCATTGCTTATAAACGTTCATGAGTTTCTCTAAGCCTTTTACCTATTTTGTATTTGAGATAATGCCTGAAAATATCCATTCTGAGTCGGCCTAATTTTTCTTTTTTTATTTCTCCAATGATTTCCGATGACCCGTTCCTGAAATAATGCTTTACTCTGCCTTGAAGCAGATGCTTTCTGTATTCTTTAAACATTTTATTATAGAGACCGACTTCTTTATCCAATTCATCATAGAGGCGCGTTACTCTCTGGTTGGCGTGAGTTCTTCCGAAATTGGCGACGACAGGTAGAAAATATGAGAGATAACCTCTTGTGTTAAATTCGTACAGGAATGATATTTGCGGGCTTATAAAAAACAGATCCGATTGGTTGCGTTGAGGGAAGCACTCCTCAAAGACCTGGCGCCTCACGCAAAAATTTCCCTCAGGAAAACCATATCCAAAGGCAAGCCAATAGGCGAGAAAGTCTTTTTTCTGAGGGGGTGCTTTCTCAAGGAATTCCTGATTAGTGACTTTTCCCAGACTGCCGTCTTCAGTCATGTATTGGGGAAGGCCCCAGACGAGTGAAATTTCGTTATCATGTTCAAGCGTATCATTGCACAGTTGAAACCAGTTTTTTGATAAGAAGCCATCGGAAACACAACATTGAATAATATAGTCGCCACGGGACATGGCAAATGCTTTTCTAAAAGCTTCCAATATCGTATTTTCATCCGTTTCTTTTTCCGATATCCAGTGAATCTTAGGATATTCTTTCAGGATATCGATTGTGCCGTCCGTTGAGCCGCCGTCCACAATAATAAATTCATAGTCTTTAAATGTCTGAGGAAGAACGGATTCAATCGTGTCTCTTAGATATTTCGCAGTGTTCAAGGAAGGTGTGATAACGGATATTTTGGGCTTATAATCTGAATTCATACGTTATCCTTATCGGTTGATTTGAAGACATTTGTCCGTGATTTTTTATTTCAATCGAGCAGCAATAAAATTCTACAGAAGATGTTCAGGGTGTTTGTCAATCCAAGAATAATCCTTTGGAAGGCCTATGTCTACAAAGAAAGCGTCAAATACTTTTCCATACAATAGATTATCTTTTTTTATAAGAGGCAGGACATGCTCCTCTAAAGATATTGGCCCCTCCGGGATGTATTTTGCGATATCACGGTTGATTACATATATTCCACCATTGATAAAACCGGGATTATTGGAACCTTCCTTTTGAAAGGTCGTAACGCTCCCATCATCGTTTATTTCAACGCTGCCATAACGGCCCCTATCTTTGACGAATGCCAAACTCATCGTTGTCATGCCTGGTTTGCTCGTATGATATTTTATGAGATCCCCAAAATTGATATTAAAAAAGGAATCACCATTCATAACGATGAAATAAGGGTCATCGTTCAAGGGAATCGCTTTTTTCAAAGCACCACCGGTCCCTAGCGGCCGGTCCTCTTCAGAATAGCTTATATTGACGCCGAATCGGCTGCCGTTTCCAAAATAGGACTTAATAATCTCCTTTTCATATCCAACAGACAAAACGACATCTGTGCTTTTCCATCTTTTCAGTTGAAGAAGCAAATATGCTAAAAAGGGTTTCCCGCCGACAGGTGCCATCGGCTTTGGAACATCTTCGATGACTCCCCGTAAACGAGTCCCCATGCCACCTGCCAGAATAATTGCTTTCATTCCATTTTTTATTGACGACATTAATTACGTAAAATCAGGTTTTCCCGCGCTTCGAATGCCGAGAGGGAGATTGGTGATCTGAGACGATTTTTACTCGTCTTGATCGTTTCTTTTTTGATATGAAATCAGAGATTACATTTAGGATGTAGTCGCACTCCCTGCGGCCGATATCCTGATGCACCCCGATATGAATGCCCTGATCTCCGATATATTCGGCATTCGGAAAATCGCCGAGTGAATGATCCAGATACTTAAACCCGGCGCACTGGGTGGGCATGGAGGAGAACAACGTTCGTGTGTCGACTCCTTTTTTTTCTAAATAACGGACGAACTGTCTCCTTGTAAAGCTGGCTTCTTCCTGGATGACTATGGGCAAAGCGTGGGGTCCGATCTCTTCGTGAGGTTCCTTTTCTATTGTAGCCAAGTAAGGGTTGAATAGTTTGAACTGACTAATGAGATAATACAGATTACTTCTCCTTTTGCTCAGGATTTTCTGATAGATATCCAGATTTCCTATTCCTATAGCCGCTTCCAACTCATTCATTTTAGCGGAAAAACCGATGCGTTCAAAGATGAAACGAATATCCATCGAATCTCCATAACTGAACCTTTTGGCGCAATAAGAGGAAGACCGGTTCAAAACGCAGCTCTCACATTTACACGCTCTGCCATGACTTCGCAACGAGCGGAGGATCTCTGCGAAATCCGATCGGTCGGTCGTAACAATACCCCCTTCCACGGTTGTGACGATATGGGCTATATAAAGACTGAAAGCCCCCATATCAGCCAGGCTGCCGACATTGTTTCCTTTATAGGTTGCACCATGGGCCTCTGCTGCATCTTCAACAACGAATAACCCATAGTGCTTTGCAATATCGTTGATGGAGTCCATTTCTGCCGGTTTCCCCATCAGGTGAACTGGCATGATCGCCCTTGTTCGATCCGTGATCTTCTCTTCAATTTGGTGTGGATCGATATTCAACGTTCTCCTATTGATGTCAACAAAAACAGGTGTGAAACCCGCCTGTAAAACAGCATTCCCTGTTGATACAAACGACAAGGCTGGCAGAATGATCTCGTCGCCNNACCGCTACCGCTTCTTTTGTCGCCACGAGTTTAGCAAACTTTTTTTCAAATTCGCGAACGTATTTACCGCTGGACAGCCTGTTGGTTTCTAAAATCTCAGCGATCAATTTCTTGGATTTTTCAGTAACGGCGATTGTTCCGAAGGGGATTCTCATCCGCTAAAGGCCCTCTCTATAATAAATGATCTGACTGCCCAGTGAATCGAACCGGAAAGGAACGTTTAGCAGGTGCGCGAGCTTTTGCTTTACCTTGTCTCTCCGTTCCGGTTTTACGTAAAACAAAATGAAACCGCCGCCGCCGGCGCCCAATAGTTTCCCCCCCAGGGCGCCGCTTTTAATTGCCATATCGTAAATCGTATCGATGTTGCTTGTGGATACTTGAGCAGAAAGGGATTTTTTGATTAGCCATGATTCATGCAGCATTCTGCCGAAATCATCGAAATCGCCGTCCGAGTTCAAGATGTCAATCGCCGAATCGACCATTTTGGCCAGTCTGTTCATCTGCGTCTTTTTCCCTGAAATATTCTTTATTTTATCGTCTTCGATGTCTGTCGCGTATCGCGTTAAGCCCGTAAAAAAAAGCATGAGATGACTTTGAAAATTGTTCAATCGTTGGGTGCTGATGGTTATGGGGATCACTTCGATATTATTATCACCTTTGAAGACGATTTTGTTCAATCCTCCGAAGGCCACGGCTACCTGGTCCTGCGATCCGACGTTCTCCTTAATCATCTTCTGTTCGATATGGATGGACTCCATCGCCAATCTCTTTTTTGAAACAATTTTCCCGCTGAGTCCATAGAGGGCGTGCAGCAGGCCTACGGTAAAGGCCGAACTGGAGCCGATTCCGGACCTTGCAGGCAAGTCCCCGTCGTGATGAAGTTCCAGCCCCTCTTTGACGTTCATAAACCGGAAGGTTTCGCGGACAGCCGGATGCTGAATCTCGTCGATATCATTAACCTGTTCACTCTTTGAATAAACGATTCTGTGCTTATGCCCGAAAAAGGGCGGAAGAAATCTGCAGCTGATGTAACAATACTTGTCAATTGTCGTGGAAAGAACAACACCTCCGTTATCCCTGTACCACGAAGGGAAATCCGTGCCCCCTCCAAAAAGGGAGAGGCGAAAAGGCGTCCGGGTAATGATCATATTCTCCTCATCATTCTCCCAAGTGCAGAATCAATGTTGTTCCGCTGTCGGACTTTCCAAAATCTTTCTTTTGAGCCTCGTCTTTGTTATTCTTTGAATATGGTCTGACACTTTGGGTCCGAATTTTTGCTCTATCATCATCAGATATTTCCTGTTTTCAAAATATTTGTGGAATGCCTCATCTCTGAATTTGAGGACTTCTTCGGCACTTGCGAATTTTGTAGGCAACGGAAGGGTTTCGTATGCATGCTGGGAATATCCATGCCACTTCTCCGGCAGCGCCCATTTTTCTCTGAGAGCTATATCATAGAGTCTGGAGCCGGGGTAGGCCATCGCGGAATAAAAATTTGCAAACTCGCAATTAAGGTCCAGCGCCATATCCAAGGTCTCCTGCATTGTTTCCAGCGTATCTTCCGGCAATCCGAAAAGATAGTTCCCGATCACCCTGATTCCGGAATCCTGTATCATTTTTACGACATTCTTTATGTCTGTTGCCGTCATCTTTTTTGCCGCACCCTTCCTGATATCGGGATTCGCCGATTCGATTCCCAAGGCCAGCCATTGAATACCCGCTTTTCTCATCCGTTCCAGGTTTTTTGCTTTTACCGTATCGACTCTTGCATATGCCCAGATATTTAATTCATAGCCTCTTTCAATGATTAAGTCCACAATTGCCATGTAATGTTCATCGCGGAGAACGAACAATTCATCAACGATTTTTAGGTTTTTTATTCCATAATCCCTGACCAATATCTCTATTTCGTCTGCGACGATTTCAGGGCTTCGGTATCGGATGCCGGGTTTGCCGAAAAGTGCATTTATGCAGCAAAAAATGCACGAATAGGGGCAGCCAAGACTGGTATAGATGGCGCCATACGGGGTTCTCTGCTCAAGGTTGTCAAAACAATGCCAGTTATGGGCCCTGTATTTTTTCATCGGAAGCAGATCCCACGCCGAAACAGGCAGTATTTCATCCAGATTTTTAATGAGCGGCGCCCGCGGATTATTCCGGACAGCGCCATGATCAAGATACCAGAGTCCGGGAACCTCAGTATAATTAGTCGAGTTGTTTTTTTCAATCTCCGCCAATGCTTTTAATGTGAGAGGTCCTTCTCCTTCCACGACGAAATCTACATTCTCTTCTTCCAGCGTTCTTTTGGGCAGCGCCGACGGGTGCAGTCCGGCTATGGCGACTTTGGCAGATGTTGCGCTTTTTAATGCGTTGCAGATTCTTCCGGCGACGGTCATATTCTGGGTCGATGCGGAGGGCTGGGAACCATAGACGATGACGGCCGCCAAATACGGATTCAACTCGCCGACCTCGGTTGCCACATCTTCAGGCGCCAGATAGTCGGCATTGGCATCGATAATTTGTACGGATAAGCCGCGGTTTCTTAGAAAAGCGGCAAGAACGGCGGCCCAGAACGGGGGCTCTATGGCCGACGCTTCGTCGGCGAGTTGCTGATATATTAGTTTTTTATCGCCGGGATTGATTAGGACAATGTCCACAGTCTTTTTCATTCAAAAGGGGCCCTTAAATTCCACTTCTTCTATGGGGAGCTTTGCTTTCGGTTCCCATTTTTTCTTTCCGGGGTTTAGCATTTCGAATGCCGCGATCGCAATCTTTCTGGCGTCAGGGTAAAATTCCTGTTCCAGTGGGGGAGAGGTCGGACAAGGTATGGAAGCGAAGCCCATCCGTACGACGTTCATCTTCCTATGTCCCCCACCTTCTACGAGCCGCGTGATAATTTCCGCCCCGGCTCCACAGGGTGTCCAGGCATTATCGACGACGATCAGATTTCCCGTTTTCGTCACGGACGCAGTGATCGATTCCATGTCCAGGGGACTGAGAGAAACGGGGTCAATGACTTCAGCATCGATGCCCGCTTCCCGTAGGTATTGACGTGCTCGCAAACATTCAACTGCCATCTGCGAAATACCTACAAGCGTAATATCGTCACCCTGAGAAAGTAACCGCGCTTTCCCGAACGGCACCGAGTAAAGATTGACCGGAACAGGCCCTCTTTGGTAGTACAGCATCCGGTGTTCCATGAAAATGACAGGGTTGTTGTCGCGGATGCCCTGAATCAGGCATCCCTTGGCGTCATAAGGTGTTGAAGGAGCCACAATTTTCAGGCCGGGTATATTCATCAGAAGGGGGTAGATACTTTGTGAGTGCTGGGCGCCCTGTCCCCAGCTTTTACCGATGATCGAACGAATGACTAAAGGAACAGACAACGCACCAGCATACATGTGACACATTTTGGCCGCCATGTTTACAATTTGATTCATGGCCAACAGCACAAAGTCCATGCGAATATGTACATGAACGGGCCTTAGACCGGCCAGGGCGGCACCAATGGCTACACCGGTCATCCCGTCTTCGGCAAGAGGCGTATCAAAAATTCGTTGAGGCCCATATTTCTCCAGAAGTCCTCCGGTCGTTCCCAGAATTCGTTTCGGATCATCCACCCCCAATCCCATCACAATGACGGTGGGATCCTTTTCCATCTCCTGTTCCAGGGCTTCGCGAATGGCTTCCGGGTAAGTTAGTATCCGTTCCACAGATGACATGTCAATCCTTGAAGAGATTTTCGTAAACTTCCTTTCCGTCAGGGAAGGGACTTTCCTCAGCGAACTGAAAGGCGTCTTTGATTTCTTTCTCTATTTCCGATTCAATTGCATGACTCACATGCGGAGCCAGCAAGGATTTGAGCTTCTCGAGCGGATCATTTTCGATCCAGCAATCAACTTCCTGCCTGCTCCTGTACCCCAGAGCAAAGTCTTCACCGGGACCTACATGTTCCTTCCAGCGACAGGTCAGGCATTCGAGAAAAACAGGGCCACCGACCCCATTGCGGATTCTTTCTCCCTCCGTCTTGGCGAATTCATGGATTGCGAAGATATCACCATCTGCAATCCTTTGAGCTGGTATGCCATAACTGCGGACGCGCTCACAGATATTGTCCGAATGATGGCGACTCAGGTGATGGGAGTGGATGGCGTAAGAATTATTTTCACACACGAAAATAATGGGGATTTTTTTTAAGGCGGCAAAATTCATGCTCTCATGAAAGGCCCCTTCATCCACAGCTCCGTCGCCAAAAAAACTAACCGTCACGACGTTTGATTTCTTGTACTGTTGACCGAGAGCATATCCCACGGAGATCGGAATCGTCGTCGCAACGATAGCCGATGTACCCATAACACCTTTTTCTTTGCAGATCAGATGCATAGACCCGCCTATGCCCCGGGCGCAGCCCGTTGCCTTGCCATAGAGTTCCGCAATCATTTTTCTCAAATCGCCGCCCTTTGCAAGGTACATGGCGTGGCCCCGGTATGTCCCGAAGACGACGTCGCGCGGATTCAGCGTTTCGCAAACCCCAACGGATATTGACTCCTGGCCGATTGAAAGGTGTACTGGGCTCTTAATTTTATCCGTGGGATAGATTTGCGCGATTTCTTCTTCTACGCGTCGAATCCGGTACATGGACCTGTAAAATCGCTCTATCATGTGTTCATCCGGCATATTTTCCGTTATTTTCAGGTATTCGGATGGTGTTTCAAGAACCATTGATACGTCATTTTAAGTCCCTCTATGAGAGAGAATTCAGGACGCCAGCCTAAACCAAACAGTTTTGTTTTATCCAGTGTTTTTCTTGGTGCCCCATCGGGTTTTGAAGTATCGAAATGGATACGGCCATGGAACCCGACAATTTCTTTGATGATGGATGCAAGCTCCCCGATGGATATTTCGCTATCAGCTCCAATATTGATGACTTCTGATCCTTGGTAGTTTTTGAGAAGAAACAACATCGCATTGGCCAAATCATCTGCGTAGATAAACTCCCGTAGCGGGGATCCTGTTCCCCATATCGTGACCTCCGCGGCCCCCGTCATCCTGGCATCATGAAATTTTTTGAGCAGGGCAGGAATGACGTGAGAATCCTCGAGATCGAAATTGTCATTTGGACCATATGCATTGGTTGGGACTGCGCAGATAAAATTAGTTCCGTATTGACGGTTATATGCCTGACATAATTTGATGCCGGCGATCTTGGCCACGGCGTAAGGTTCGTTCGTGGGCTCCAAAGGACCGGTGAGCAGATACTCTTCCTTGATGGGCTGGGGGCATTCTTTCGGATAGCTGCAGGCACTGCCGGGAAACAAGAGCTTCTTGACTCCCGATAAATAGGAGGCGTGAATGAAATTGTTCTGGACAGACAGGTTTTCAAAAATAAACTGTGCCGGGTAGGTGCTGTTTGCGTTAATACCGCCCACTTTCGCTGCTGCCAGAATGACGTATTCGGGTTTTTCTTCTTTGAAAAATCTTTCGACATCGGACTGCCGAATCAGATCCAGCTCACGGTGGGTCCTGGTGATAACATTTGAATAGCCCTTCTGCAGAAGTTTGCGGTATACAGCGGATCCAACAAGCCCCGTATGCCCTGCCAGGTAAATCCTGCTTCTCTTATTCATGAAGATCATCCGCCGGGAAATTACTCATTAGCGCGTTAAGAAAACCTTCCCTGTTTTTACTTTATCTCTCCAGTAATCCAGAAGATCCATCATCGTTTTTTCAAAGGGGATCAGGGGTTCCCAGCCTGTATGCTTTTTGAATTTAGTCGTGTCCGGCACCTGAAGATCCGCGTCCAGAGGCCGAATTCTGCTTTTCTCAATTTCAACCTCTATATCTTTCCGCCTGGAAATGGAAATGAGATAGTTCAACATTTCACCTACAGTACAGGAGAAGGATCCTCCGATATTATAGTATTCTCCCGGAACCGGGTTTGCCGTGACGAGCAAATAGTACGCCCGCACCGCATCGCGAACATCAGACCAGGTTCGGAGTGAACCAAGGTTTCCCGCTTTGACAACAGGAGGAATCAGCCCTTGTTCGATCATGGCTATTTGCTTGGCAAAGGTTGACTCGGCAAAGACATCGCCGCGCCGCGGGCCTGTATGAGTAAACATGCGGGTCACGACAACTTTTTGACCGTAAGCCTCCGCGTGAAAACGCCCGATCAAATCTGTGCCTGTCTTGGAGATGGCGTAGGGGGATGCAGGGTGGAAAGAGCAGTTTTCGTTAATGGGAATATTTTCTTTCGTCACCCTTCCGAATACTTCGGATGAAGAGCAGACATGAATGACCGGGTCGATGCCTTTGCATCGCCTTAAAACTTCCAGGAGTCTTTCAGTCCCGATGATATTCGTTTCCAGTGTTGCAATCGGCGAGGTAAAACTTACACTGGGATAGCTCTGGGCAGCGAGGTGGAACACATAGTCGGGCATGGATGCGTCGATTGCGTTCTGGAGAGAAATGAAATCGCATAAATCTCCATAGATAAAATAGACGCGATCCTTCTGATTCACCCTGCCTAAAAGATGCTCAACGTTATCCAAAGGACTTCGCCATCTGCACATGCCGTAAA
>PLLV01000054.1 GCA_003142295.1 Syntrophaceae bacterium | reverse complement strand
GATCTTGATTTTTTCTTCAGCAGGGGCTTCTTTGTAGTTCGGCAGGAACATGGCTTTCAGATGAATACGGCTATCTATTGGAGGGAATTGGTATGCCCTTCCCGCTCTGGTAAAATTGTCCGGCATATTTGAATTGGGGAGAAGGAGGGTTACTGAACCGTCTGCAGCAACGGAAAAGATATAGACATAGGAGTCTTCGTTTACCTGATAGAAGATCTTTACTTCTTCGCCTTCCTTCAGGTCTGTTTTCGAGAGTGACAGTTTTGCGGAGAGACCTTCTCCCTTCTCAGGATAGACGGGTTCGATCAGGGCCTTGATTCTTATCCTATAGAGGTTTCTTTCTTTTGCATCCCAATCCGAGGAGATGATTTCTTCCTTTGTGATTTTCCCCCTGACAGCGGCATAGATCAGGTCTTCGGCAATCTGGTAGTTGGAGACCAGGGTATGAGATTTAATGAATGTCCCGACTGCATTTTCTATCGCCTTGCTCTCGGCGTCCCGTTTGGCTCTATCTCTGACCTCCTTCAGGGTGTCCAGCTCCCCTTGGTATGATTCGCCATCAGCCGTGACCCAGATGGGTTTCTCGGCAGCATAGAGGGGGGTTACAATAAGGACTACCGCAATGATGGCGAATAGACTCCTGATCATGATCTTTTCCTATCTATCTGGAAATCAGACGCAGTTTAAGTAATCCCTCCGCTGCAATGAGTTGCGGTGTCTGCTCATTGTTCTGAAGTCGTGCCTCTCGCTCCACATTCGGGCGGATGTACTGATACAGGTCTTCAATTGTGATAACGCCTTTTTTCTCAGCATCTGCATCCCCTCTGATCCCTTTTAAGAAATAATATGTGAAAAGTCCGTGTCCGCCGCTTTCATAAAAGGTGCTTATCTGGTCTCCTGCTGCCGCGGTAAAAACTATCGTATTTCTTTTGATGTCTACCGGTGTATCAACGGCCATCACAAGCGGCCGCGCCCCTTTTGCTATCACAGACCTTCCGCCGGCTCCTGAGAAGCAGGAATCAAGGGCGACAATTATCTGCTTTGCCGATAATTCTCCTAATGATGTATAAAACTTATTAAGCGAATATGCTGTTGATTCAAGATAATTGGGGTCACCGTCAAAGGGAACAATATAAGCATTCCCTGTTTTGGGATTGGGGGCGCCGTGTCCTGCATAGTAAATAAACACCTTACTTTTTTCATTAACCCTGTTTTTTAGCCACCGGTCTAAATATTTTTCAATATCTGATTTTGTTGCCCGCTCATTGGTAAGCAACACAATATTTTCTTCGGAAAAACCCATGAGCTTGTTCAAATACAGTTTGACAATATTGGCATCTGCTGCCGCATATTCTACGCCCTTGATGTCGCGGTATTTTTCTATTCCTATAACAACCGCATACTGATTTTTATTAATCACTGGTTTGACATCAGCGAGATCCTCCAGTTCTTTTTCGATCAGGGATTTTTTTGCCTGAATGCTGCTGGTCTGAAGAGATGCCGAATCTGAAGTTTGGGGTAGCTTTCCGCCGGAAGCAAGATACACCTGCTTCGATGCCAGAATGCTGTCATCTTTCTCAATGGAGGCGGAAAGGTCCTGAAAGGCCATGGCAAGTACACTCTGGAAGTCGGTCCCCATGCCTTGTCCCGTGTAGCTTCTCGACCATACCTTTGCCCGGGTTTTTGTGTTCATCAAATTAAGTTCCAATGCTACCTGCCCCTTTATGCTGTTTGATAACGGCATGTTGCCTACGGTAGCTCCCTGAATCGATCCCTTTAAAATGAAAATTGATGGACCTGAACGCACACCTTTCTGATCCATAACCTTTTTCACTATTATCTCAAACACCTCGGCGATATCCTTGTCGGGGGCAATTGGTGTAGGTCCCCCCATACCGAGTCGATAGCCTATGGCAACGCGGTCCGAACGTTCGTCGATAAATCTTTCGAATATAACGGGGAACTCAAGTTCTTTCTGGTAATCACTCTGACGCTGGGCTGGAATGAGCATATCTGTTTTTAGTATATACGGCTCCGGAATACTTACACACCCCGTTACAGAAAATAAAATTGCAATGAAAAAGATTAAAACATGCGTCCTTTTGCTGGATTTCATACGTTTCACTTTTGTAAGGATTTTTTTTGTTTTGCGTAGTTCCGCAGCTCTTCGGAAGAATAGAGCATCGACCCCCACTCCTTCCCCAATCCCGTGAGCTGTTCGGATATTATTGCGCTCATTCCGTTGATAAAGGGGTCCATTGAAAATGACCCTTTAGTATTTAACCTTTTTGCGGCGGTAAGTCCCTTTTTATTCAAAATCTCCATGCCCTGATTATCCAAAACGCTCAATTTCCAATCCAGCGATACCTCCTGCCACGCATTAAACGGGCTTTCCATATAAGCTATTGTAATAATATTGCTTATTTTTAATTGAATTGTTGAATCAAACTCTCCTGGAGCAGGCATCTGCCTGAGAAGCACCGCCTGATCGAAAACCTGAGAAAACGTTTCTATCGAAACCTTTGCAAGCTCACGGGCAAGAGGTACGATTGCTACTTGATCTCCGTGCATCTGATCCGTCTGATCCATTGGCTTTTGATCAGGTCGGCCGTGGCCTTTCGGAGGCGTATACATGAGGCGGGTGCCAAGAGGATCTGGAACAACGACGGCAACTTTCAGCGGCAATTTAGAGGAAGGCTCAATATTCAGGTTTTCCGTTTTGGCGTTAATCGGGAATGGCTTTACCTGGTAGGTGAAACAAGCGCTTAAAGAGATAATAAGAAATAAGCAAAGAAACATAAACCCATATCTTTTCATGATGCTCCCTCCTTTAATTTGTCATAAATTCTTGATAGGAATCTTATTTTTGGAAATAAAAGTATAGAACAGGCAGCCTTGTGTGTCAATGAAAAACGGGCCACAAAATGTGGGGTGTTGTACCGATGATAGTGGAGGGGATGTATCGCGGCGTCCACCACCTCTTTTGCCGCGCTGCCCCTTAAAATGGTCATTTCGGGNNAGGAATCATTTTAAAGGCAAAAAGAAAAAGACTCTTGAAGATTTCTTAGGTTAAAGAAAGTTAAAGACTGGTTAAAGGATTTTTATAGCAAAATAACGAATTTTACGAAAAAATTGGCGGAAGTGCATGGGAA
>PLLV01000137.1 GCA_003142295.1 Syntrophaceae bacterium | reverse complement strand
GACCGGTCAAGTATTCCCCTTGACAATGCTTGCTCGAGCATGTATACTTATCTTATGAACAGACTAACTATCAAAGATCAAATCAGCGTGATTCAAGCTCTCATCGAGGGAAACTCCATGCGGTCAACGTCCAGAATGACGGGAATCGCTATCAATACGGTTATGTCCACTCTTGTTCGAGCGGGTCAGGCTTGCCGTGAATTCCAAGACAAAACATTGGTGAATCTCCATTGTGAGCATATCCAATGTGATGAAATTTGGTCTTTCTGCGGGATGAAGGAAAAGAACGTTCCAGAGGAAAAGCAAGGGAGATATGGATTCGGTGACGCCTACACCTTCGTAGCCCTTTGTGCCGATTGTAAGTTGGTGGCTCATTTCTTGGTGGGGCGTCGGGATATTCCTTCGACAACCTATTTCATTCGTGGCCTCGAAAAGCGGATTCCGAATCGAGTTCAGATTACGACGGCCATATCATTGACCCTATAATGCCAGCCGCAAGACCTATTATTCCACTGATAATGGTTTGAATAAGTTGGAGTGTTGAGTTATCTATAAATTTATCGTACCAAAAAATTCATACCGGAAAAACATGAATAATTATCATTTAAAACCACGAATTATCTTAAAAGTTCAATACTTGTTTAGAAGGTATAGTTACCAATTATTTAGGAACGACAGGCGTTGTTGATTCAGGTTTCACCGTTTGAGTAAATAACGAATCCGCATGATGATTTAAGAGTTTGATGATAGCCGCCACAGCCGCCGGAAGTCCGACAATTAAAGCAGTCTGTAATTTATCCCAGTAAATCGTTGTCGTATGCTGAATGGCATCAGATGTAATCCCAAAGGGAGCGAGGATGTCATTTCTGACAACCATCCAGCCAACGATGCCTAAAATCGCCCCTCGGATAGCAGACGGCCACATCTTTTTTACTGCGACTTCGATGATCCACTCTTTTAATTTGTCCATATTCGTCTCCTCAGTTTGCAATGATCTTCGCGACGATTTTTACTACTGTCCAACCAACACACCAAGCCCACAACGTGAACACTGTCATAATGACCTCCTATGCAATTCTGTATTTTCTATCGCCAAGGTATTCGGCCTGTTTGAACCATCCAACCTTTTGACCATAAAAGCGGGGATCGTCTCCCGTAAAATCGAACCATGACCTCAAATAAGATGGCGTAACCTCAAACGGTTTCTCTTCTGTTATATACGGTAGCGGAGCCGTTAAAATCTCATGGCCGACAAGTTCAGAGCAAAATTCTCCGTCTGAGTCCGTCATATGCTTTTGGAGGCCGAGGAAATTAAGACCCATTTGGGCGATGCTCCCGATCCCGTAATGTCCCCCACCTTCAACCACGCCATTCCAATAGGCTAGCATCCGCTCAAACTTATCCGGAGTCATGGCGGGGTGACGGAAGATCCAGCATTGCGTTTTATCCCCAATGTCCTTGTAGATGGTTGCGCACCGTGGCTTCCATCCGTTCGACTCTGCTATCACGGGAGTTTCCTTCATCCAAAACGCATGAGAAGCCCTGAGCGGGACCTTGGCTTTCTTCCTCTGCCAGTTTTGCATCGTTGAGAATTCGTTATCAGCAAGTATGATCCCTAGGTCACCTGGTCTTAAACTGTCAACGAATTCCTGTTGGCTTACCTGTCTCATCTTTTTTTCTCCATCCTGTCCATTTGAAATAAATCGTTATTTGAATCCGTCTCCTTTGAATCAATTCACGCAACCACTGAAACATTAACGTCACCCATATTTCTGGACCCTGTTATTTCGATGAAAACTTTTCCCTGTTTAATCGCTTCTGTAAGTTTTTCCATAAGATCGGAAAAAGCAGCCCTCGACTCAAAGATAACGTCCGGCTGATCGTCGAAACGAGTTTTTCCGACGAGAATGCAGCCGTCCGTGTCTGCATCTGTATTCCCGGAATGAATACGAATACCATCAAATCCGGGAACGTTTAAAAGCAGGGGCATGAGATTCAGAAAGCGATTAGAAAATGTTATGACGACTTCATACCGTCCAGAAGGGATCGCCGTCACGTTTTGAATCTTTTTAAAGCGGACGGAGTCCTCTAACGAATAACAAAACTTATCCAACCCAAAATAAAGCTCACCGATCGTTGACTTGTCGGTGAACCATTTCCTTCTCAGGTTCAATATTGTGTCCATTATGTCCTCCGAAATCTTCTTCTATGATCGTTTCACAATTTCTACATCTATAAACATTTCCAAAGTCGCCCGGCCAAAAGTTTTCAAGATCCTTCCCTTTGCAAGCGGGACAGATCTCGACCATCATTGCCTCTCAAAAATCCTAACCAAATATTTCCACCATGAAGCAATGGCCAGACTCGCTATTGTTCCCCATACATAAAACCGTTCTTTAGTTCTTTCCTTTTCTTTATTTGTCAGTCTGTCCGTAGCCACCACAAGCCCATCCGTTCCCGGACTACCAAGCAAAATAAAATCATGTTTCTTCACGATTTCTGCCATTTCTCCCATCGATTTGGCGCATGTAACAGGATAAGATTCAATTCTCGTTGCGTATTTCGCCATATCCTCACTTAGGGCGATTATTTTCTCAGTTAAAAATTGAAGATGTTCGTCTTCTTTTCGTCT
>PLLV01000039.1:3846-16731 GCA_003142295.1 Syntrophaceae bacterium | reverse complement strand
TGTTCCTCATTTCTCCAGCCAACAATGTTTATACAGTCTGTATAAATCTGTAAACACAGACTGTTTCCTTCTGTATAAATCGGTTTTTAGTAAACTGATAATTACAACTATTATTAAATAAAATCAACTTTTTAAACCTTAATTCACTTTTTTTCGTTTCCGATTTATACAGACTGTATAAATCGGCTACAGGCCGTCAAAAGGACTTTTAACTCCGTGACCACCTTTGCTTAAAACGTGAGTATAAATCATAGTTGTACTGACATCCTTATGACCCAAAAGTTCCTGAATTGTTCGTATATCGTAACCGCTTTCTAAAAGATGCGTAGCAAAAGAATGCCTGAAGGTATGACAGCCAATATGTTTGGGGATACCTGCTTTAATAACCGCTTCTTTTACCGCTTTCTGCAGAAGAGTTTCATGCACATGATGACGTCCTTGCTCTCCAGTCTTTGTGTTTTTCCATCTTTTTTCCTGCGGAAAAACCCACTGCCAACGCCAGTCGCGCGGCGCATTAGGATATTTTCTGTCCAACGCATAAGGCATTATAATACGTAGCCCCAGCCATCCTTTATATCACTTTCGTGAACTGATTTGGTTTTTACAAGGTGTTGACGCAAAGGCTCTTTCAATGATTCCGGAAGCATGGTAATTCTATCTTTAGCTCCTTTACCGTCACGTACCGTGATTTCGTTACGACTGAAATCAATATCCTGGACACGAAGCCGCAAACATTCCATCAACCTTAAACCGGTTCCATACATAAGCGAAACCATAAGTTTTTTATCACCAGAAAGATGACTGACAACAGCTTTGACTTCATCTTTCGTCATGACCACAGGGACATACCTTGATTGTTTCGCGCGGATAACTTCCCCTATATCACCAATCTTGCGGTTTAAAACATGCTTGTAGAGAAAGATAATAGCGCATAGAGCCTGATTTTGTGTTGAGGCGCTGACATGTTCCTTTACGGCCAAATTGGTTAAGAAAGCATTTATCTCCGGTTCGGCCATCTCTTGCGGATGGCGGACATGATGGAAAAAGATGAATCGTTTGATCCAGTGAATATATGTTGCTTCGGTTTTACGGCTATAGTGCCTGGCACGTATTGTCTGGCTAAGTTGAGTAAGGAGTTTCGGCTTGTTGTCAGTTGTTGGCATCGGCATAACGATTCTTATTGCCGGAGTGGTTGCCACCGCAGATTTTTCTTTAAAAGACGTTGAATGATTAATTTTAGGCTGAATCATTTTCAATCTCCCCCTATCAATCTTACTTACTACAAAACCTCATTTGTGATATTTCCTCACCACAGCCGTAATCACTCCGGCAATTCGTAATTCTTCCTGCGGAACAATTGGCGGGTACTTTGGGTTAGCAGCTTCCAAAGTTACTTTTTTTCCTTTTTTACGAAAATACTTCATTGTCCAGTTGCCATCTACTTCCGCCAGAATTATATCCCCGTTTTTCGGTTCCCGGCCGCGCTCCACAATAACCAGATCTTTTTCCTTTATTCCTTCACCAATCATGGAATCACCGGTAACAGACAGAACAAATGATGATGCCGGATGATTTATGAGATATTCATCAAAGGATATGGTGTCTCTGAGTTCTTCTTCAGCAGGTGAAGGAAAACCGGCAGCCACATGGCCCACGATGGGAAGGTTGAAAGATAAATGCGCAGGCTTTAGAAAACCTTTTGCGTCTTTTTCTAATGCGCCTTTATCCAGCAGTTTCTTTATCCAATACTCGGCGGCGCTTTTAGCTTTGACGCCTAAAAGAGGAAGCATTTCCGAATAGGTGGGCATTCGTCTCTGTTCCTTAAAAAATGAGGCAAACTTCTGCTCAACGGCGTTAATGTTTTTTCTTTTCTTCATGGGAACTGTATATAGGACGAATGTCCTATTGTCAAGATAAATTAATGAAACTCAAATATTACAAACGAAGTGCAGTAATATTTGTAAGTTGAATTATCCTGCGAAGCAGAGGGTAGAAACCTCAACGCTTGCTTTTGGGTCTCTACCCGTGATTAATTTTCTTGAAAATTCTGGAATTCTTCAGCGCTTTCCCATGAAATTTGGTATAATTAAAACACTAAGGATAAATATATGTGTGGAAGATTTGTACTGATAACCGATTTGAAGAATATCCAAAATAATTTCAATATTCAGAATATATCATGTGAACACCAACCGAGTTGGAATATAGTACCGAATCAATCAGTGCCTGTCGTAATTCGTCATAATGGGAAGAATCAATTAGTCTGTTTCAGGTGGGGACTGATTCCATCATGGTCGAAAGACCCTTCGATTGCTAACAAGCTGATTAATGCCCGCGCGGAAACCGTGGATAAGAAACCCAGCTTTCGGGATGCTTTCAAAAAAAAGCGGTGCCTGATCGTTGCGGATGGGTTTTACGAGTGGAAGAGGGAAGGCAAAAGTAAAATTCCACTGTATTTTTATCTAAAATCAGGCCGGCCTTTCGGGTTTGCGGGTCTTTATGAAACATGGATATCGCCGGACAAGAAGGAAATCAATACCTGCGTAATCATTACCACCAATGCCAACGAACTGATTGCGTCTGTTCATGATCGCATGCCGGTTATCTTATCCAATGAACAGGAGAGAGTCTGGCTGGACAGCGATGTGGTTGATGTCTCGGGTCTTAAGTCTATTCTAAAGCCATACCCTGCTGAAGAGATGAACTACAAACCGGGAATGGGGCCGCATAGTTTTTAATGAAGAAGAAGTATATTTATTATTTGTAGAAAGAAGTTATTTCGACAGCATGTTTTCTTTAAAATACTTTTAAGTGTTTCACATACAACTGTTCAATGGTGTCCTATTGTCAAAATTGAGAATTACGGATCGAAATAAATCGTTTACATGTTATCTCCATATTTCCTCAAACGTCAATCTGAAGTTTTGTTTGTTTAAGTCATTTTTATTCTCTTTATACGTTATACTTTTTTAAATCTTCTCTTGCTGATTATTCCGTAGAATATTTTCCATTTGAATATTCAATATCGTTTTGGATATAGTGTATTGACCAATATGATTTACCATTAGAGTGCGTATGTTTCCGTACCCACCTCTTTATTTTCTGCTTCCATCCCTTGTACGTTGGCTTCCCAAACTTCCAGCAACTTAATTTATTCCACTATATCCTTCTTCATCAACTCCTGATATTCCCTGGTCACCTCGTAAGCTGCGTAATCAAACAGCAGAATAGTGCGGTTCAGGGTATCCATGGCCTCCTGTTGAGCAATTCCGGAACTGAAGATCAGTTGAAACTCGGCATAGAGCCAAATATGCCGTCTCATCAGTATCAGCGCATAAATAGTTTCCTTCGCCGGAATACCCATCGTGTAACTTTCCCGAGCGTAACTTCGAAAATACCTGCATACGTCATCCGTAATTTTCTCATCAAGAAACATCTTGCTGAAATTCTGATAAAACCGGACACACTGAAAAATTATCTTCTGTTCATCCATATTTTTGTAGGTTGGTGTTTTGGCGTTACTCCTAACATCCTTTGCCCATCTGGCTGCAATTTTCTCCGCGTGTTTTTCCGCCAGCTCTAAATATTTAAAGGCGTATGCTTTCATTGTTAATCTCCTTTCCTTATGGAATTAACTGCATTCAAGTGATCTTCTTAATAACTCTCAGGCGATTGACGCTGACGGATAAGCTTCTTCACGAAGATCTCCTCGCGCTCCATCTCCTCAATCCTGTCCGTGATATACTTTTTCGCCTCCTCGTGCTGAGGAATGAATATCTTCTCCAAGGCATTTACGCGCCTCTGTACCTTTTTTAACTCCCGTGAAAGCATGATGATAGACTTCGTGATGGTTGCATATTCGGCAAGTATGGGAAGCGCCTTTCGTGATTGTTCTTTCGCGTTGTCATAGATGGCTGTCGTTTGCGGCAGGGAATAAGCAAGACGTGGGGTTTTGAGATCAAGCCTGATATTGGACAATTTCAATCCCATGAACTTGGCATAATCCATATGGAGAAAATAGCCCCTCATTTCGAAGCAACTCTGTAAGGTAATCGCATCGGAACCCATATCAACGGCCGCACTTCGATAGGCCGCATAGAGCTGATTCAAGACCTCCTGGAAATCGACCTCCATCCTCCGAATGACACTAATCTTCCGGACAATCTCAATGGCCAGAATCTCGCGTTTCTGGTTGAGCAGATCGTAACCCTCATAGGCAAAAGCCAGGTCTTCCTTGAGCTTCCGCAGCGATGATTTTGTAGGAGGAAGTTCTATCTTCGGCATTATGCATTCTCCGTTTGAGGCATATAGTATCTCTGGATATCCTCTCTGGCTATGCGATACAGTTCATCGCGGGGAAGCAGCGAGAGCATCCGCCAGCCGATATCCAGCGTCTGCTCGATCGAACGGTTTTCCTCGTAAGCCTGGCGTAAAAAAACCTCTTCAAACGCGGTCCCGAATTTCAGATAGATTTTATCGAGTTCGGAAAGTTCTTCTTCTCCGACAATCGCCGCCAGTGCCCGGATGCGCTTGACTTTCGCATAGGAGGCAAAAAGTTGAGCGGCCACCTGGCCATGGTCCTTCCGCGTTCGTCCTTCACCGATCCCATCCTTCATCAATCTGGAAAGGGAAGGCAGACCGGCAATGGGCGGATAGATTCCCTTGTTGAAAAGCTCCCGCTCCAGCACGATTTGGCCCTCGGTAATATAACCGGTCAGGTCCGGTACGGGATGGGAAATATCGTCGCTCGGCATGGTGAGTATCGGCACCTGGGTAATGGATCCCTTGCCACCCTTGAGTCGCCCGGCACGTTCATAGACAGAGGCCAGATCGCTGTAGAGGTAACCGGGATAACCTTTTCTTGAGGGAATCTCGCCGCGCGAACTGGAGAGTTCCCNNCCCTCTTCGAAGGCCAGATACTCGGCCAGCGTCAGCGCCGTCCGCGGCGTGACGAGGCGTTCGATTGAAGGCGAGTCGGCAAGACTCAGGAATATGGCGGAATGTGTGAGAACGCCCGACTCCTCAAGGGAATCGATGAAGAACCTGGCCACGTCGAATTTCACTCCCATGGCAGCGAAGATGACTGTGAATTCTTCCTCGGCGGACAGGATCCTTGCCTGCCGTGCTATCTGGGCGGCAATGCGGTTGTGCGGCATGCCGCTGCCCGAGAATATCGGGAGCTTCTGACCGCGGATAAGGGTGTTCATCCCGTCAATCGCGGATATTCCGGTTTGGATGAAATCTCGCGGATATTCCCTGCTCCAGGGATTTATCGGCAGTCCGTTCACATTCATCATCCTGTCCGTAATCACCTGAGGAGCGCCGTCAATAGGTCTTCCGAGGCCATCGAAGACCCTGCCCAGCATGTCGCGATCCACGGGGATTTCCAGCGCTCTTCCCACAAAAGTAACTCTCGTGCCCTGCACAGAGAGACCGCTTGTTCCCTCAAACACCTGGACCACGGCTCTTTGTTCATCCACCTCCANNCCGGAAAGGTTCGTGTATTCAATTTCTGCTGACATTTTACACTCCTCACGACGGCGATTTTAGCGCTGCCAGTGCCTGCTCCAACCTCTTGGCATACTCGTCGATCCTGGCCAGTTCCTTGTCTGAAATTTCAGATTTAAGCCGTACGATTTCCGAAACGACATCCAGCGCGGCAATATCCTTGACGGGCACGCCCGCATGCACCCGCTCCATACCTTTTTTGTAAAGACTCAGTAGGCTCTTCAGAAGTTTGATCTGTTTTTCCGGACTGCAGAACTTATCCAGAGGATCAAAAGAATTCTGCTGCAAAAAGGCGTTCTTGATCATTTCGGCACAGAAGAGGATATACTGCTCCGAGGGCGGCAGCGCGTCACTGCCGACAAGTTTCACCACCTGCTCGAGCCGATGATCCTCCAGCAGAATATTCATGACCTCATTTCTGGTTGTCATCCACTCCGCATCGAGATTCTTCCACCAATCCTCAATATCGATGAGATATTCGGTATAGCTGTCGATCCAGCTGATAGATGGATAGTGCCTGGCGTCGGCAAGTGTCTTATCCAGCGCCCAGAAGCATCTCACAAACCGTGATGTGTGCTGGGTAACGGGCTCCGAAAAATCTCCGCCGGGAGGAGAGACCGCGCCGATAATGGTGATGTCGCCGTCTTTCCCTGACAGAGTTTCTACAAGGCCTGCCCTTTCGTAGAACTCGGCCAACCGGGTGCCCAGGTAGGGTGGGAATCCTTCTTCCGCCGGCATGTCGCCAAGACGGCTGGAGAGCTCCCTTAGTGCTTCCGCCCAGCGCGATGTGGAGTCGGCCATTACCGCTACGCTGTATCCCATATCGCGATAATATTCCGCGATGGTCACACCGGTGTAGATGCTGACCTCGCGGGCGGGGACCGGCATGTTGGATGTGTTGGCAATCATGACGGTGCGCTCAATCAATGGCCTGCCGTTTCGTTCATCGACGAGTTTTGGAAAGTCTGTAAGAACATCCGTCATCTCGTTGCCTCGTTCGCCGCAACCGATGTAAACGATGATATCCGCATTACACCACTTTGCCAGGGCGTGCTGGGTCATGGTCTTCCCTGTGCCAAACCCTCCGGGAATGGCCGCCGTTCCCCCTCTGGCGATAGGGAAAAACGTATCGATGACTCTCTGCCCCGTTATCAGGGGTACGAAAGGTTTCTTCCTGTTTCTGCTGGGACGCGGCTTCCGCACTGGCCAATATACGGCAAGTTTGCCATTGTAGGCACCAGCAATAGTATCAATCGAAAAGATATCGTCCTCTATGGTGTAGGCTCCGGCATCGACAATCCGGGTCAATCTTCCGGAAATTCCCGGGGGAACAAGCACCCGGTGCAAAACAAGCGGACTCTCCCGGATTTCTCCCAGGATAGTTCCCTCCTTAATGTCAGCCCCGGCTTTTACCAGCGGTTGGAATTCCCATTTTTTGCTGACATCAAGCGGGGATAGTTTTATCCCTTTTTTGATATAACTTCCGCACAGCTCGGAGATGCCGACGAGCGGGCGTTGAATGCCGTCGTAAATATTGGCAATAAGACCCGGCCCCAGAAGGACGGAAAGCGGCCGGACATAGGAAATCACCTCGTCGCCCGGTTTCAGGCCGGTGTTGTCCTCATACACCTGAATGATGGTGATCTCCTCAGTAAGCCTGATCACCTCGCCGATAAGCCGGTCCGACCCGACTTCAGCGATGTCGAACATTCTTATTCCCGCAAGCCCCACTGCCTTGACAATAGGGCCGTTCACCGCAATCACCTTTCCTGTCAATACCTCGTCCACGTTCACTCCTTATGGTTCAACTGCGGGGGAATTCATATTTTTGCCATCCCGGGAATGATCCATCAGGATATTCATGACCTGTTGACGGATCAGAAGAGATTTCCTGAAGTAGATTCTTTCTATCGTATTGTTGAAGATGCGACCTTCCGCCTCATCCAAGACGAGGCATCCGCCCCACAAAACGCTTAGGTCTCCCTTAATGACAACACCCTGATTTCTGACGGTGGCTCCAATAGCCGTCATGATTTCCTGCTCCAAAGCGAGGTCCTCTGTCTTTAGCCTTACTTCAACGCCAGCCGGAATTTTTCCCACAACATCGCACACCGCATCCAGGAGAAATTGCCTGTAATGTGGATTATCCCGAATGCCTTTCACGACCTCGTCCACCATATGGTTGATGAAATTCTCAACGCTTATGAGCTTGAGCTTTCTGCGCTCGAGAATAGCCCTGTTCTCCAGTTTGGAGAGCTCCTGCTGAAGGCGTGCCTCTGTTTCGGTTTCGGTCTGCTTCCGGAAGCTCTCTATCTCGGCGGCGCAAATCTCGTCCAGATGCCTGATTTCGAGAGCCTCCTTTTCCTTGATGGCGGCAATCGCGCGTGCGGATTCTTCCCGAATAGAACTTTCCAATGTTGTTTTGTCCATGATCTATCCTTACAAAGAGATGCCCAGTGCCTCAGATATATAACTCATAGCCGACTTACGGAAACCCTCTGGATCGTCAATGCCGGGTATTTCGATGACCACCGGGCTCGGCATATTGAGGTTGATCTCTCTGATTCGCGCCTGGAGATCCAATGAGAGATCATTCGTCACCAGCACGATACCGGCATCCTTTTTTCCGATGATCTCTTCGAGTCTGGCTGATGCATTGTCCGGGCCGGCCACCACGCCTTCCACCCCGGAGAGGCGAAACGCGCTCACCGTATGCATGTCCCCGATAATGTAAATTTTCCCCATATTACAATTTATTCAGAATCATGATGGCGATAATCAGGCCGTAAATCGCGATACCTTCAGCCAGACCCAGGAAAACCAGGGTTCTCCCCATGAGCTCCGGCTTCTCGCTCACCGCGCCAATGGCAGCGGAACCTATCCGGGCAACGGCAAAGCCGCTGGCAATACAGGCCAATCCCACGGCCAACCCTGCGCCGATGTAGGCCAAGCCCATCCAGTCCGCTCCTGCCTTTGCCGGGACCCCCTCGGCGGCATAAATCACCGCCGGAAGAAGGAAACACATGGCACAGATGAGAACTGCGAATACAAAAAACGTTGACAGCTTATCCTTGGTCATTTTACACCTCCGATGCTTTAACCTTTAAGGTGAACGGGCTAAATACAACCCCATCCCCTTTAAAAAACTTACTGAAGAACTCGTAATATTCAAGACGCATTGATTGAATACCGCAGATCAGACCTTCAAACCCGATGATGAAGATATTTCCGATAATAATGGTGATGATGGCACCCGCGGATTTCATGGTGGGGTCGGCCATGCCGGCGAGGGTATAGGTCACAATGCTCAAGCCCGCATGCGAAAGAGCAAAAGCTCCCACCCTGATAAATGATATCGTGTTGGCAAACAGGCTCAAGGCGATCTCCACAATGTCCATGACTGTTTCAATGATATATTCCGAAATGCTGTGCGGTTTTGGAATCTTAAAAAGCACAGGACCAAGCACGCCCCTCAGGGAAAAAAGGATCAAGGGCAGGATGATGAAAGTGCTTATTTCCCATATTGCGGGAAACTGACCGGTGCTTTGATAATTTAAAGCAAAAAGCACGATGACAACATAGATTACCAGTACGGCCAACCCCCGCTTTTCAAGAAGGGCTTCGGTATAATTCGCATTGAGGATACTGTTGAGGATGTTGACAAAAAGACCTACCAGAATGAACACAACCCCCATCAGGATGGTCATGGTAAATAGTTTCATAATGTGCGCGGAGGGCTGGAACCAAAGCGCAGGGATAATATGCTCGCTGGAAAAAACACTGCCATAAAGTAACCCACAGATGGCAGCGGAAAGTCCGCAGGCGATCAGGATTCCTCCCGCCTGCATTAGCTCTTCTTGTACTTTTCTTTGACCGTACTTCTTCAGCATCATACCGCCCAGCATGAGCACCAGTCCCTGACCGAGATCGCCAAACATGAGGCCGAACATAAGGACAAAAGTTATGGCGGTAAGCGGTGTGGGATCAATCTCACTGTTGGACGGCATGCCCATGGTTTTTACCAGAAGTTCGAAAGGCTTGAACAGTCTCATGTTCAGCAGGCGAACCGGAGCATCCGGGTCTTTGCGCTCGGATATGACAAACCGGTTGCCGAAAATCCCTTGCATGATCCCGACAAGCCGTTCCTTATCCCTCATGTCCATCCACCCCGTGATGAACATTGCCCTGGCTGAAAATAAGGACATACGCATGGCTTTGAGAATCTCTTCATAAGCCCGATAGGCACTGTTCAATGCTTTAAGCGCCTGCCCTTTTTCCTCCTTCAGACGATTGATATATCCATCGAGAACCTCACTGCGGCGCCTTAGGTTTTCTACACGCTTTTTCAGAAATTCCTGCGGAACCGGACTTACATCATCGGATTTGTCCATGAACCCAAAGTCTTTCAGAAATTGGAGCATCGCGGGATAATCTGCAGGCGTGGCAATGCCGAACACATAGCTACCCGCCTTGGTCAGCATAAAGCGCCCGTCAGACGGGACATCCCAAACAACATTTTCCACTGTGCCAAAAACAATTTTAACAAGCCGCGCCTTTTTGATCTTTCCGGGATCGATGCCCATCTTACTCAATGCATCAATATATTCTATGTGCCGGGCAGCAACGTTTCCTGCATCCCGAATCTTTGCCCGCAGCCTCACTGCTCGCTCGATGATCTTTTTCGTCTTGGAGACAAACGCCGCATCCTGACTCTTATCAACCAACGACACGGATACTTCGGCCTCTTCGGGCGAAATCAGCAGGGCATTCAGAGCATACTCGGTGTCTGATATAATCTCCCTGGTCAGCGCTTCCTCATCTTGAAGTCCGGTATTTGCCACAGAATCTCTCTCTTGAAAACGGGCCAGATGGATGATGCCCGCCTTGCCCAGTGCAAGATAGACTTCAGAGTAGAAGGCCTTTTCAAAGGCAATGGTAATTTTGCGGATATCCGATTTTATAAACATCCCTGTCCTCACTCTTCACATATCATTTTATTAAGGATCGCCTCGGCAGAGAAACCGAAACGCCGGCCGTCGATAATGCGAAACAGGTTTTTGATCTGATAGAAGAGAAGCCACAGATAGGCAACGACACAGCAAATAGAGTGGAAATCTCTATGGAACATGAACGAAACCCAATCGTAATAATTCTGCTCAAGATGGCGTTCGATGTCAACTATAGATGGTTCCTGCCCGCCTTTGTGTAGTTGTTCCAGGTGCCGGTTTAGCTCCTCCTCCACAATCCGAATCTGAGACGCTGCATGACTGCCGAACAGATTATTAAATTTATCCATATAAAGCCGGACATTTTCATCATTCCAGTGGTAGTACCCCCGAAGTCTGTAGGACCAGATCACCGTCAACATGGCAATTCGTTTGAGTATCATGTCCTGAAATTCTTTTTTGGCCTGGCCGGAAAGTGAGGTTGAAGAGTTATAAAGGTTTCTGGCTGCACTGATATCCAGGTGGATTTCCATTCGCAGGTAACTGGAGATATCCTTGAAATCGTCGGCAAGATAGGTATTTGCCAGGAGCGATTTTATCTCACCGAGTGATAGATTTTTCTGGAGCAGGCCCTTTCCCAGAATAGCGAAGGGACCGATATCATACCACTGTTCCAGGCTTTCTTTGCCAAACGCCTTTGCCAGGAGAATCTTTGCGTTGTGCGTTTCAAATTGACGAAGGTAGGCAAGAAAAAGCGGGACATATTTATCGTATGCCTCGACAAGTCCGATGACGGGGGCTATCTGTTCCCGAAAGAGTGTTTCCTTTGCCTCAATCAGATCATGGGCGCCGGAGAGTTTGAAGGCAAAAGTATGTTGCTCCCTGACCATTGAGGCATAGTCCCGCAACGAAAGGAGACGGCCTCTCATGGCATAAATCCGGGCGTGGAGGTAATCTTGATCGGCATAATTTCGCATAGTTCCCTAATTCATAAGCAGAATGGAAATTATATCTTCTTTTATCGCCTCATTCAGGACCGGATCCTGAAGGCGACTTTCGCTATCCCTTCTGAGGTCAGCAGAGACAGCCGCGGTTTGTCTTTTTGCTTCCTCAACGGCTTGTGTCAGTCTGGTATTTTCGACGGATATAATTTGGGCGCGTTCCTTAGTCTTTTTTTCCTCAAGAATGCGTTTGTGAGCTTCAATACTTTTTCCGTACTCAAGCTGGACTTCCTCGACATCAGCAGAGCATTGCCTTTCAATCTCGACAATCCGGGTGATCACATCATCCATACCTGCCACCCCTGTGCTATTTAACTAATTGTTGAAAGTTTCTTTCCGTACGGTTTGAAAACATCTGGAGGCAAGACGTCCTGACGGAGTTTGCCCTTATATTTCTCTGATAGGAACTTGCTTTTATTTGATTATATTATATGAATTACAGCCCTGTATGTCAAGGAAATCATGGTGACAAAATGTGGAGTGCGGAACCAACGAGCGCAGTCGGGATAGATTGCAACCATGCCTTATTTACCGGCGTCCCCCCAAGACGCACAGAAATATTATCTAGTACAGGTAAAGGTTTTCGTGGTTATTTAGTGGCAATTGTCAAAAGTAAAGATGCGCCCCGTTTTCCAGAATATTCTTANNATCGAAAAAAAGACCGGCGCTGCCGCGATTCTCCTGCCCATCATATTTCTCGCCCTTCAAATAAAGGGCTTCTACTTTAACATTGTTTAACTTTTGAACCGGTATCGTCAGAGGATTTTGATCCAGCACAACAAAATCAGCCAATTTGCCATCCGTCAGAGTTCCGCGCTTGTTTTCATCAAAGGAAAGTCTGGCGCAGGCCGAGGTATGCATGCGCAGGGCCTCAAGAACCGGGACCGATTCCTGAGGATTAGGATGATTGCAGGCCGCGTAAATTGACGCGATGGGATCAGGCAAAGTGCATGGAGCATCAGAACCACTCGCGATGACTAACCCGGCATCCAGCATACTCTTTAAGGGAATCAGATTTTTAATACGATCACCTAAAATATGTTGCAGGTATTCCATCGGTTCCTGCTGCCAATGTAGAAAGGGTGTTTGCAGGGCAACGCAGAGCCCCAGTTTTGCCGCCTTTTCGATCGTTTCGGAATTCATCAGATCAGCGTGAATCATGATATGCCGGTGGTCTTCGCGGGGAAAGTCATTCAATGCCAATTCAAAAGCTGTCAGGGCCTGTTCGATTGCTGCATCGCCAATAACATGCATGGCGACCTGCAAACCACTGCGATTTGCCGCTTTGACAAAATCATTTACCTGCTGCTGCGAATAAAAGAGCGTACCAAAACTTCGGGGATTATTGGAATAAGGTTCTTTCAGCGCGGCGTCTTCGGAACCGAAGCAGCCATCCAGGGCAGTGGCAAAGCAACCTCCAATGCAGGGCA
>PLLV01000039.1:0-3714 GCA_003142295.1 Syntrophaceae bacterium | reverse complement strand
CTGTTGACCGCTCTGTAAAACGCATTAAGATAAAACCAGCCTGTTTTCGCGTCAAATCCCGGATCGGCAAGGATAGCCGCGGGAAGTTTGTTGATCATTGCGGTATTGCCCACGGAAGCATGGCCATCATATTTTACAATCATGAGTGGATGGTTGGTGATCTTATCCAGGTCAGCTCTTTCGGGGAGTCTTTTTTCTGCTACGGTGTGAGCGGAACAACCAAAACCGAGAATCATTTTTTCTTTTTTGCCCAGAGCAATGTATTTGCGAATCAGTTCATCAAGCTCGGCAAAATCATGCACGTCTCGACAATCGAGGCCGGAGTTGAAAAAGGCAAAGGAGGAAAAGTGCATGTGAGTATCGGCAAAGGCCGGAACCACGCAGCGTTTTTTTAAGTCTACCGGTTCAATCCGGGCATAAACCTCCGGCAACTGATCGCCGGTAAAAATTATTATTCCGTCTTTTTCCACAAGGTATTTGAAGATACGATTTTCATCTTCGCAGGAAATAAAATCGGCATTTTTAAATACGCGCATGTTTACCCCCTATTTGATTCCGGCAAATTTTGTGAAAGTATAAGCCCAATGTTTCTGTATGTCAAAGAAATAATTGGCACATTTTAGGCTAGGCTTGTGATGATATCGGGAAGGGTAAATCTAGGAAACATCCGAACTGGATTACCCGTCGCCCGGCATCCGCCCGGCAAATGAGCTGGGTAATGACAGAGACGAAGGCATTCGGATGTATTAGATCAACATTATAACGCTTCCACCCGGCAGGGGACATATCGATGTATGGGCGTACCGAACTGGTCCCGGTGCGTGTTTTTGGTCAGACGATTCACGTTGGCTCCGTATTTCCTGCCGTTATAAACAAGGCCGAAACCGTGCGGAATAACCACATGACCAATATGCGCCGTATCCGACACTTCCAATTCAATCTCTTCGGAGCCAGCCTCTGTAATCACCCGAACCTGCTGGCCATCGGTTAACTTCAGAGACGCGGCATCGTTTGGATGCATGGCCAATGTGCAGGCACGCTTGCCTTCGTTCCAGGCAGGATCGCGCATCAGGGTGTTGGCGTTTGTGGAGATATGCCTTCCTGCCATGAGCACCAGCGGAAATCTGGAGTCCATGACCAGCGCCGCTTCTTCATTTTCCGCATCAACGCTTTTTAGTTCATCGATCAGTTCCGGGATGTTCAGACCAATTTTCCCGTCGTCCGTCTTGAGGCTTGTCAGATTATTTTCCGGATCAACCTTTCCCACCCAGATGCCTTCGGGATGATCGATAATCTGCTGAAAAGCTTCCTCTCCCAGCGTTTCTCCCGGCTTGAATCCCGCTCTGGTGGCATTTTCGTGGAAAGACTTGGGCGCGACCTGCAACATACCCCAGAGGGCTGCCAGATGGACGGAGCCCATAGCCTTGCCCAGCGTTTTTCCCAAAATAAAAGGCATGCTCTTTAAAGCTTTTGGTTCGGTTATGGCATACGCCATCAGCGCTTTGGCAAAATTGGCATGGCTTTCTTCCGCGGCTTTGTAAAGGCTGTCCGGAATCGGAGGAATCAAACCAAGCTTATCTGCCAGCCGCAGATGGATCTCGCCCAGTTCCAGAGGCTCTCCTTCCGGTTCAACAATCGGCCGCCGCATCTGAAAGAAAATGCCCGGATATGTGAGCGGAAAGAACGTTCCATCCCATGACTCGTAGCCGGACCGGGAAGGCAGAACATAATGGGACAGAACCGCCGTTTCCGTCATGGCAAGTTCTGCTGTCACCAGAAGATCGAGGCGGCGAAAGGCGTTTTCATAGGCAGTAGTATCAGCATAGGAACGAAGCGGGTTGGAGCCGCTGACCAGAACCGCCCGGAGCCTTTCGGGGTTGTCGGACATAATTTCTTCCGGCATGACATTCGGCGGGAAAGAGCCGCAAACAGGAAAAGAGTTTGTGGTCATGGTTCGCCAGACTTTGGGGTTTCTTTCGTCTGTGTGGGAACCAATGGGCATCATGTGACCATTGATGACATTGCCGCCGGGGGCGCAGAGCCTTCCGCAGATGGCCTGAAGAATAACTATAAGATAAGATGACAAACCGCTGTGCCGTCCCATAAAAATGCCCAGATCATAGCGCAGGGATGATTTACGGGTGGCATAAAGACGGCTGACCTCACGTACCTGATCATAATCAAGCCGGCAAGTCTTCACGGCCGCGCGGGTATCGAAATTCTGAAACAAAGATATAACTTGTTCCAATCCTGATGTATGATTTTTTATATAAAACTTATTTTTCCAACCCTCTTTCAAGATGATGGCGATCATGGCTTTGATGAGCAGGGCATCCGTGCCGGGGCGGATAGGCAGATGGATATCCGCAATTTTGGCTGTTTCCGAAAGACGGGGATCAATAACGATCAGGAGTTTGTCCGGGTCTTTGGCGATGCGCTGGAGTTGCCGCGGCGCCTGAGGAATCTGGTGGCTCTGCATGCCGTTCCAGCCCAGCACCAGCAGGAGGTCGGTCTGGTTCACATCGGGCTGGTCATGCAGATACTGACGACCATGGGTACGGCCGCATACCCAGAAAGCACCAGCAAATTCCTGCGCCAAAGCGCTGTATTGATACTGGGAGCCAAGCCCCCGTAGCAGGCGGACGCCAAAGGCTGCCTCAAAATGGCAGCCTTGTCCGCCGCCGCCCATGTAGGCGAAGGAACGGGGTCCGTGCTCACTGATAATGCTTTTGAGTTTGGCGGCGATCTCATCGATAGCCTGATCCCAGGAGATGCGCTCAAAACTATTCCCAACACGCTTGAGAGGATACTTAAGGCGGTCGGCATTATGCTGGTGATAGGCAACGTTCATGCCCTTCCGGCAGAAATAGCCCTCACTTCTGGCGTTGGATTTATCCGGCTTCACCTTGACGATGCGGTTATTTTCCACCTCGATTGTAAGCCCGCAGTTCTGGGCACAGAGAACACAGCCGGTTTTATGTATTGTTCCCATGAAAGCTCCTTTCTCGCGGCGTCGCCGTAGTGTTTCCAATATGAATACATTGATCCCAACCCCGCACGTTTGAGTTAATTATATCATAGCGATTGTGAAAAAAACATTGCTAATGAGCCAAGAAAAGAAAGATGGTAGCTTTGCCGTCTGCTCTATAATATTATGAAACTTTTTATTAAGATTGATTTATGCTTTGAGATAACTATGCAAACCGGGAAGATAGTTGACTCCAAGGTATGTGAACAGAACACAGGCGAACCCGATGATGGCAAGGATGGCCATACGCTTTCCCCGCCAGCCCCGTATGTATCGTGAATGCAACAGAATTGCATATACAAGCCAGGTGATAAGCGACCATGTCTCTTTGGGGTCCCAGCTCCAGTAAGAGCCCCAGGCGTAATGCGCCCAAATGGAACCAGTCATGATTCCGATGGTGAGAAAAACAAAACCAAGAGAGATGCTCTGATAAATTAATGTATCCAGTGTTGCCAAAGCTGGGAGTTTGCCGAGAAAGTCCGATGATTTTTCTTCATTACCCTTTTCCTTATTTTTCAGCAGATAGATTAAACCGCAGCCGAAGGCGACGGTAAAGGCGGCATAACCCATAAAACAGGTTACGACGTGGCTTGTGAGCCAGTTGCTTTGCAAAGCGGGGATAAGCGGTTCGATGCGATTGCTGATGTCGGGCGCGATGGATGCATAAGCCATAGCCAGAAATGCTA
>PLLV01000183.1:13418-17258 GCA_003142295.1 Syntrophaceae bacterium | reverse complement strand
CCACTAAATCGGGGGAAGTCCATATCTTATCGGTCTGTATAAGAGGATGAAAAGAGATTTAAGATGTAAAGGTGCATACAAAGATCGAACGATTGGGGTATGTGGAGAAACCGGTCTACTCGATTCAAACAAATGAGGAGCGGCGAGAATCGCCACTGCCTTTGATATAGGTAAGCCAATCAATCCCATGCTGCTCGAAGGTCAGATCGACGGCGGCATCGGCACGGGTCTCGGGTATGCACTCCTCGGAAAAAGTGATCCTCGATTAGGGTGCAATCCGGAACCTCGATTTCAAGGACTACCTCATTCCCGCCTTCCTGGATGTACCCGAGATCGACGCCAAACTCATTGAGATGCAGAACATTCATGGGCCATACGGGCAAAAGATACCGACGCGATGAGACCCCGGCGGCGGTCAACAACGCGATTGCCAACACCATCGATGCGAGGCTTTACGAGCTGCCCATAGATTCATAATCCGCATGGAGGGCAATAGAGGGAATGGCTAAGAAGTAACACGGTGGACAGTAACAGAAGAACAGGTTCTGATCATTCTTTCTGGTAAGGCAGGGTTTAAGCCCATCCCCGCGCAGAGGGAGATTATGCTGAAAAAAATCAAAGTGGAAGAGGCGGTAGGGCTGAAACTGGCCCATGACCACACCCAAATCCTCCCCGGGAAATATAAGGGGGCCAGGTTCCGGCGCGGGCACGTCGTCCGCAAGAGCGATCTCCCCAAGCTCCTGGACCTGGGCAAGAAGGCGGTTTATGTGCTCACCCTCGACCCTGGGGAGGTGCATGAGGATGATGCAGCGAGGCGCATGGCCCGGGCCGTTGCCGGTCGAAACCTGAAACTGGCTGCGCCGCGGGAAGGGAAGGTGGACTTCATCGCCAAAACCTTCGGCCTCCTGAAGATCAAGGTGGGCGCCCTAGAGAAGTTCAACCGGGTCGGGGCGATCATGCTGTCCACGCGCCATAACCACTCCATCGTGCGCGCCGGCGACGTCGTCGCCGGCACGCGGATCACCCCTCTTTTCATCAGGGAATCCAAAGTGACCAGGGCGGAGGAGATCGGCGGCCGCCTGGGGCCGATCATCGAGGTCGTTCCCATCCGCCCCAAGAGGATAGGCATCCTGGTTACGGGCAGCGAGATTCTTGAAGGGCTAATCCAGGATCGATCTGCAGGCATCGTGGCGGGCAAGGCGGAGGCCCTGGGGTCGAAGGTGACGAGGACGGCGGTGGTGACGGATGATCCTTCCCTGATTGCGGACGAGATCGGTAGAATGAAGAAGGCCGGATGCCAAGTGATCGTGACGACCGGCGGCCTTTCGGTGGATCCCGATGATGTGACCCTTTCGGGAATCCGCCGGTCCGGGGCAGAGATCGTCTTTTACGGAACCCCGGTCCTGCCGGGTGCCATGTTCGCCTATGCCCGCCTGGGAAAAACGGTGATTCTCGGGACGCCTGCCTGCGTGGTCCATGACCCGGTTACGGCGCTGGATGTTTTTCTACCCAGGGTTCTGGCCGATGATCCGGTCTGCGCCGAAGATGTTGCGCCCTTGGGCCACGGCGGCCTGTGCCTACGGTGCGCGGTCTGCCGATACCCGGTTTGCCCATTCGGGAAGGGCGGTTGATCCGTGACGCAGAACCGGTTGAAGGTTCTCATCATCCTGATCAAGAGCAGCGGACGAAATTGTCTCGGTCATTGTTCTTAGGTTGGTCCGCTTAGGTTTTCGGTCTGCATCACGGTTATGACGCATATGTTACCACCTACTGGGATTCCAAAATGAATACTCTATCCGGTGGGATGGCCACAGCAATATCCGTTGTTTTTTTGCCGCATAATTTTTGTACTTTGTGATAAGGTATTTCCACTTCCAGTAAAATGTCTGAGTTCAGGGGAGAAAAAATGACGGTGGCGCTCTGTCCCTTTTCAAAGAAAGCAGCAATTTTTCCGTGCAACGTGGGCATTGAAATTACTTCCGGCGATAAATTAAGAATACCATCCATGCGTTCTGTATCATAGATTATCAGGTCTTCCGCCCTTACGCCCACATCAGCTTTCCTTCCGTTTCTTTCTCGGGGCTCACAAGAATCGGGTATGGGCAGCGTCAGGTTTAATATTGGAACCAGCAGGTTTTGTTCTGAAAATATACAGGGAAAGATGTTTCTTATGCCGTAGAATGAAGCTACTGTTTTGTCTCGGGGGACCCTCGACTTTTCTTTCGTGGCGCTTTGATGAACTTTCCCGCCAATAAGGATACTAATATGATCTCCCAGAAAAAAGGCTTCTTCAAGATCATGGGTAATGATGATAACCGTCAAATGATGCCGGGTTTGAAGTTCCTTTAATAAGAACCAGAATTCTTTTCTGAGTCCCGGATGAAGTCCGGAAAATGGCTCGTCGAGCAAGAGTATTTTATTCCCCGTTGCGAGTGCTCTTGCGAGAGCAACTCTCTGTTTTTCGCCGCCACTGAGAGTGGCAATATTCCGATCAAAATAGCCTTTTATATAAAGAGCCTCTGCTATTGCATCGGCATTTCCTTTTAATCCTTCGCTACATCTTCCCATTGCCGTCAAACCAAAGTAGATATTTTCTTTGACCGTCAAGTGTGGGAAAAGCGCCAAATCCTGGGGGACATAAGCCATGTATCGCAATTCCGGAGCGTGTGCCGTAATGTCTGTGCCTTCCAAAAGTATTTGCCCGCCGCTAGGCTTGCGAAATCCGGCGATGGTCTCTACTAAAACAGTTTTTCCGCTTCCTGACGGACCCAACACTGCGTGGATGGAACTGTTATTTGTAGATAAAGAGATGTCTGTAATTTTAAAGTCGCCAGCGTGGACGGAAAGATTTCTTAACTCAAGCATGGGGGATGCCTTTTTGATGGGACAGTCTTTTATAGATATGCAAAATACCGAGACCAATTATGATGGAGATAAGGATCATGACAACGCTGCCCTCAATGTCGGCTGAGGATAGCCTCATAAAAATAGCAATAGGGAGTGTTTCTGTCTTGTTCGGAATGGAACCGGCGATTGTTATGGTAGCTCCAAATTCGCCAAAGGCTTTTGCCCATGTCAGGATGAAGGCGGAAATAATGCCCCCCTTGCACATGGGTAAGACGATATTTTTAAGGGTGTAGTATGGTGAAGCGCCCAAGCTTCGCGCAACATGCTCGTATCTGACCGGGACTTCGTCCATAACGGCCTTGATTAATCTGACGGCAATGCCGAGTACTGTAACCAACTGGGCGAGAATCACCCCACTAACGGTAAAAGTCAAATTGCCTGCATGTTCATTAATCCACGAGCCTGCGGGATTATTAAAAAAAATCAGCACCATTGCTCCCAGAGCCGCGGGAGATACTACCAATGGCAGTTCCAGAAAAGTGTCTATAAGCGTTTTTAAGCGGAAGTCGTACCGGGAAAGAGCATAGGCGGAAGGGATTGCTAAAATTATGGCAATCAACGTCGCCGCGGTGGCAGCAAAAAGACTGAGGCCTAAAGAATATATTGTTCTGTGGGATGTCAGTATACTAAAAGAAACAGACGGCTCGAAAAAATAAAATATGGAAACGGCCAATATAAAGTATAGACAAAAGACTCCCAGGGCACTTATTATCAATGTCCGTTTAAGGCTGACACTAATCATTAATTGATCCATTCCGCGGGCACGTTATAATCTCCCCCTATCGGTTTCTTTAAACCAATGTATTGATAGGCCTCTTCGGGGGTTATAAAATAATGATATTTCTTATAGATAGCTTTGCCTTCATCAGACAATATAAAGTTAATAAATTTTTGTGCCGCCCCTCTGTCTTTCGTGTATCTGGAAACGGCAAT
>PLLV01000183.1:0-13348 GCA_003142295.1 Syntrophaceae bacterium | reverse complement strand
TCAAATTCTTTTCGATAATCTCGACTGCGTAGAGTCCTACACAAACCATGTCCGGTCGCGCTATTGCTACGCGCAGTCCCGGTGCAACTAAATCGCTCAATTTCCGGATATTTTTGGGGTTCCCCTTTCTTACATTAATAGAGGGAACAAGGTAAACAACCTTTCTCTCCGTTTCATTATAAACAGTACCCTTCTTCTTGGCTGTTTCCATAAAATCTGAAGAACCAGGGAAGTAAATGTCTCCTTTTTTCCCCAATATCATTTGCGAAAGAACATAACCCGACCCACCAAAAAGCAAATCAACCTTGACACCCGTCTTGCTTTCAAAAACCTTTGCCGCTTCTTCTGTCGGCGGTTTGCTTGCTGCGCCGGCAAAGACAAGCAAAGACTTGCTTTCCGCACACACCCCTGCATTAACAAGCAGCGTTGCTATCACAATCAATATTCTTATTGCACTCATTGATTCACCTCATATGATTTTTTGCTGTGATTGCAAGCATGGTCCGTGCCGATAGTGAAACTGATCGTAATAATTTTGAGATTCGATACATACATGAAGTTGGAGTGCAAGTAAACCCATATTCATCTTGATACAAAACTGATCAACTCGTAAAAAGTCAAACTAGTAGGGGATCGCGGGCACCCAGTCGCACTGCCGGGCGACCCTGGACAAATCGGACCTTTGTTCTTCAGGATGGAAGTGTTGGATTGTGTATATAATGCTTTATTGGTCGTCAGTTGAAATATCTGAGAAAAGGATCATCTGGTCTGACGGGCGGGAGTTGACCACAGAGCAAAGTGCGGAAAGAATACGTAGTGAGATTAGCCTATGCCAAAGCTATTACAAATCATATCATAGGTTGGCTTCAGATGGAATATGTGCCAGAGGGGCTTGACGATGACGAGATGGAAATGTTTGAATCTCATATCAATGCGAGGGTTGCAGAATATGCAGTAGGCCGGACGCAATCAACCGGCATTTAGAACCTTGCAAAAATATCAAGAACTCTGTATTCTCAAGCTTTAGTTGTATTATGTGAAATATTCTTTAACGCATGGATATGCTACGTCAGTCGTAAAATTCCGGGACGATTCGTAAAGTTTCGAACTGGCGGTCATCATGTCCACAAATAACCGTGCAACCCTGTTTCTGCAATTCATTTAAACGCCCAATGGACGTCACAAAATCTTTGCGATTCCATATGTTTTTTGGAACGGATTGATTGTTCAAATTTTCCAGCATTGGTGCTGCATCTGAAGCCAACACTATTTTCCCGCTGTTGATCAAATCAACAATTGCAATCTGTTGTCCAACGGAATGTCCTGGAAGATGTTCCAAAATTATTTTCCCATCTCCAAATACATCAAAGGTACCACTGATCATCTTATAATTTAATGGATGATCCCAATCTCGCTTATAATACCCCTTCCCTTCGTTTTCAGGTTTTATAGCTTCCGCATGCTCTACATCTTGAACAATAAACTGAGCGCCTGGAAAATATTTATTTCCTCCGGCATGATCCATATGAAAGTGTGATACTATGACATGAGTTATATCGGCGGGGATATAACCGGATAGCGATAATTGGCGAATAATTTCTTGCCCCTGAGAAAGAGACGGCCAGAAGGCTTTTGCAACCCCACCCCAATAATCGATAGGGTTTTCTACTATAACAGGATCGAAGCCTGTGTCAAATATTACGTTCCCTTGAGGGTGTTCTATGAGATAAATTGGCACAGGTGTATTAATGACCTTATCTTCGTCAAATCCAGGAGTGAAAATTCCCTTCTTCATCTTAATATTCCCACAAAAAAATACAAATAGCTTCATAGGTAAATTTGCCTCAAAGATTATTCGGATTAATGATTTTTCAGCAGTGCGTATAATATATTTGGCCGCACGGTTAGTATTGCCAATCCCGCATGTTCAGTTCCCCGGCTTGTGAAAATGATATCATTAGGTATATCTCCGATTAAACCTGCCACTTTTTCTCTTCCCCTACTAACCGCTTTTTGCTCTGTCGTCCAGATAAATTTCTTCATTTTTTGATTTTATCTCAACGCTATACATTTCATAAGAATCAAATGTCATAATTATGCAATAGTGATCCCGATGCTGGTAATCTTAAGGTTTGCATTATCGATATTCAATTACAAACCATGGCCTGCCCACAGAATAATTGCCACTCTAACATCGGTTGTTCTGATGTCTATACCCTGCTAGTGGCCGTCAAATCCTTCTTCTCCTCAGCTCAAGTTTAAGACCAGCTTTTTCTGGACATCGCGACCCCTCCTCTTATTGTAATTCAAACAGAGTTGCGGTATAGTATATCAAAGATGATTAACACTGAATGTATCTATAGGTCTGCTCCGCTGTCCCGCTGTGGCCTGAGATTGGTGCCGGAGGAACTTGCCTTGGGCTAAGATGGCCGAGGTGAACAACCCCCGGAAGACAAATAAAATTATCGCCGACGAACATTATCAAGGTAACAGCTCTAAGCCCTATGACAAGATATCAGCAAAAAAAGTGAAGGTAAGTCTGTGATTAAGCTAATGCGAACAATGAACCATTTGCTGGCGGAAGGCGAAGACCTGGTACTGGCCACCATTATCAGCCATGCCGGCTCCACGCCCCGTTCCGTAGGGACTAAGATGGCTGTGCGCAGGAACGGGACCATCGTCGGAACGATTGGCGGCGGCTTAGTGGAAGCCGAGATTTTGAAGCTAGCCCCGGAGGTTTTCGATACAGCCAGAGCCCAGGTGAAAACAATTGAACTTATGGGTGCCACGACGGCTACCACCGATCAGATGATATGCGGGGGACGTCTGATGATCATGCTCGAATATCTCGCCACACATCCCCAGACCATAAGGGAGATCCAGGATTTGATCGCGGTTCTGCAAAAAGGGCGCAAAGGATACCTGATAAAATCCTTGCAAATCGACCCGGAAGCAGGGCGGGCAGAAAGTTTTCTGATACATGATGGACAGATAGTGTTCGGCCGTTCCTTTCTTTCTGAATCATGGCTCCGGGATTTTGCTCCCGAGGCTGACAAAATAAGAACCCCCTTCATAATGGAGGCGGAAAACCAGCGTTTTTTCATCGAGCCGACTTTCGTTCCGGGAACGGTTTTTATCTTCGGGGCCGGCCATGTTTCCCAGCAGGTGGCGGAGGTCGCTGCCCTGGTGAAATTCCGTACCGTTGTCCTGGATGACCGGGAGGAGTTTGCCAATTCGCAACGGTTTCCCAAGGCGGATCAGATCGTCGTGCCTTCTTCCTTTGAGCAGGCCTTTACCGGCCTGGAGATGGATTCGGATAGCTACATGGTGATTGTCACCCGGGGGCATTTGCACGATAAGACAGTGCTGGAGAAGGCTCTCCGGACCAAAGCGGGATATATCGGAATGATCGGGAGCCGGCGAAAACGAGATATGCTTTATCAAACGCTGTTGAGTGAAGGGTTTACCCAGGAGGATATTGACCGGGTACATTGTCCGATCGGATTGAATATCGGGGGAGATACTCCTGAGGAGATTGCTATCAGCATCGTAGCGGAATTGATTAAAGTGCGATCCGGAATCGACTAGGCATGAACCCGCAAAAAGTTACAGCCGTTATCCTGGCAGCCGGTTCTTCTTCCCGCATGAAGGATTTTAAGCCCCTGCTTCTCTTGGGAGGAATGACCATCTTGGAGAGGGTCATCCGTCTCTTTCACCAAAACGGGATCAGCGATACACAGGTGGTTGTGGGGTATCGGTCGGGGGATTTGTTTCCCTTGCTCCAATCTTGCGGGGCTAGGTGGGTAGTCAATGAAAGTTACCGGGAAGAAATGTTTTCTTCCGTGATCGCAGGAATAAGCCGACTCGATGTCGATCGGGAGGCGTTTTTCTTCCTGCCCATGGACATCCCCCTCGTTAGACCCCGGACGATTCGAGATATGCTGAAGGCTTATCCCAGGACGGGGAAACACATTTTGTATCCGACTTTTCAGGGAAGGCGCGGGCATCCGCCATTGATCGCCACCACTTTCGCAGAAGAAATCCGCCTCTGGAACGGCGAAGGCGGACTCCGGTCTTTTTTGGGACAATATGAATCTCAATCCATGGAAGTGGAAGTGGCCGACGAATATATTCTTCGTGATGTTGACACCGCAGCGGACTACCAGGAATTGGTCTTACGGTACCCGAATTATGAGATTCCCAGTCTCATGGAATGCCGAGTGCTTTTAACCAGGAAGTTTCCCGTTGCCAGATCCTTACTGGAACACTGTCAAAAGGTAGCCCAGGTTGCCGCGCGCCTGGTCGAGGAATTGAATCGGTCGGGAGGCCAATTGAATTCGGATTTGGTCGTCGCCGNNGAAGGGTCAACCTAATCACGCCAAGACCGGCGAAAAAATCTTAAAAGAATTGGGTTTCCCCGAAGTCGCTAAAATCGTGGGGACCCACAAGGATATCTTCCCCGGGAACGAGGATCAGCTAGTCGAAGAGGAAGTCCTTTATCTGGCTGACAAAATAGTCCGTGGCAATCAGCTTGTGCCGCTGCAGGAAAGCTATCAAATCGCAAAAGAGCGTTTTGCCTCCGATCCCCCGGCAAGCGTTGCTGCGGAGAAACGGTGGGCCGATGCCTTCTTGATAAAAAAAAAGATAGAAAAGAAAATGGGCCGGACGTTGGAGTTCTTTTTCGCGGAGCAACTGCCGAATGATCTATTTACTGAGACATGGTGAAATTAAGCAAGGCGAAGAAAGACGCTTTGTCGGGCAGTTTGATTTGCCTTTGAATGAAAATGGCTTGCATCAGGCCCGCTTGTGGCAGCAGAAACTCAAGAGCGGACTATTTGAAAAAATGTACGCCAGTGACCTGAGTCGGGCCCGCCAAACCGCACTTATCATCGCTGGCAACCACCAGAAGAAAGTTCACTTGCTTCCGGCGTTGCGGGAAATCAATCTGGGTGAATGGGAAGGGATGTCTGTGGCCGAAGTGCAAGCTCGCTACCCCGAGGATTGGCAGCGTCGCGAGAAAGATTTGGTGACCTTCCGTCCCCCGAGAGGGGAAAGCTTCAGGGATCTCGCTCTCCGGATCGAACCGGTTTTTAACCAAATTGTTCAAGGGCTTGAAGGAGATATTTTGATTGTTGCCCACGCCGGTGTGAACCGGGTAATCCTATGCCATGTATTGGGGATGGATCTGGCCAACCTTTTCCGGCTTGGACAAGACTATGGTTCCCTGAATCTCCTCGAGCGTAACAAGGATGACTGGCAGGTGGTCGCCATGAATATCCCGCCCGACCTGTGTTATCCATAGTGACATCCTTTTGCTTCCGTGTAATAGTGGTGACACTCAGGGGCAAGCCATACGAGAATGAACACGGNNCGGGAGACCCTTGTCGATGCCCATCAGGAGGAGAACCGGTAGATATAAGGAGACGAAATTCTACCGGATCGGCAACAGCACTGGTCGTGTTTTTGATTATTACGAATATGCAAGAGATCTATCATAAATAGGAAAGATCAGTAATGTGCAGTCTCATGAAGCCATTAACTTTTTCCTTGGATGAAGAAATTAACGTTAAGGAATCGGATGTCGCCAATGGTATTCAATAAACTGACCTGATCATTAGATATAACAATTTGTATTTAATATTCAGGACTCTACCTCAATGAAGAATCAGGATTTCAAAGAACAGCATTGAGAAAAATGCTAAAGGACTCAAGGGAAGATTTTAGATAAATAGTTGATGTGAAGTATAAAGACCTTTAGAATGGATCCGGTCCTTAAATTGAAGGGAAGGAGAAGCCTATGCCACACCTCGATATATATAATGAACTGTCAAAGAAGGTTGGTACGGAACAATCCCGCATTGTCCCGGAAATCTGGAAGATCGTTTGTACACCTGAGGAGGCTGGTTACTTAATCTCTTGCCGGCGACTATAGAAGAACTCTCTCAGCATTTGGGAAAAACGTCGGAAGCAATCAGCAGCATGGTCAGGCTCTTATTCCATAAGGGTCTGGTCTTTGAAAACATCAAGGAAGGAAAAACCACCTACCGTCTGCCAAGACATATAATACAGTTCCATGACTCCTCTACCCTCTGGGCCGAAGCGCCACCAGTGTTGATTGATCTCTGGCGGCAATATATGGAGGAGGAATACCCGCAAGTCCCGGCTGCGTTGACCGCAATGAAGGCTGTACCTTTTTTCCGAGTTGTCCCAATCAACGAAAAGATCGAAACAAGAAGTCAGATTCTCGCATATGAAGATGCTGCCAGAATCGTCGAGAAAGCATCTGCCCTCGCTGTTACAAACTGCCCATGCCGTACGATTATGCGCAAATGTGATAAACCGCTTGATGTCTGCCTCCAAATTAACAGGGGCGCGGACTACGCCATCAAGCGCGGTACGGGCCGCAAGGTAAATTCTGAGGAGGCCAAAGCAATTCTCCGAAGAGCGGAGGATGCCGGTCTCGTTCATCTCACAGAGAATAAAGCCGGCATCGGGACGGTAATCTGCAATTGTTGTGATTGTTGCTGTATCGGCTTGCCCTATATGAAGAAAGCCGAAAGCAAGGGCATGATAGTTCCCAGTCGTTATCAGGCGGTTGTTGAAGGAAGCGCCTGCACTGGGTGTGGCATTTGCGAGGATGATTGTCCCATGGATGCCATAGATGTGAACACGTCAAACGTAGCAGAGGTAGACGTGGACTCATGCATCGGTTGCGGCGTCTGTTCACGTATCTGCCCTGCCGATGCCATCCGCCTGAGGGTTGTCAGGCAAGAAGATTTTATTCCTTCTTGAGGGATTTTCTTAATAGAAAAAGCAAGGCTTCAATAAGAAGTCCTTGTTGAAAACAACTATTCAGTGGTGGTTGTTCATAACAGCTGAGTATTACGGGATGAAAGAACGTATTATGAAGACAGCTGTCGAGTCATTGATGGCAGGAAGGCAGCCGCAGGCTGCATGCGCGGGGAATAAGCCGTCACGGAGTAGTATGCTTCATTTCGCTCTCAACAAGCTGTTCTGACGACACGGCCTGCGACTTCATATTTGTTATCAGTAAGGCTGATCTTGATCATATATAAATAAAGCCGATCTCTTGTCCACCTACAGGTATTCAACGGTCAGTTTCGAATTGAAGTGAGTAGTACTGCTTGTAACCGACACTTTTGGGTGAACAACTCCTTTGCCGCAGTCCAAATACCGGTAAATGACCTTCTGAACATAAGATCGCTAGAATCCTTACCGCCATGAGAAATGCTGATCATAAATTTGAACGAATATTTCTAGATAGTCCTTCACGCGGCGGTAATAATCTCGGACAACTTGGGATTCCGGGGCGATAGACAGCGGCAGGCAGTAACGAACACGATCTCTCTCCTTCGAGAGCATCATGCCACCATAATGAAGAACGATCTCCTATGTCTTACTTGCTCCGGTATTTGGTATAGTTCGGTTTTCTTTTTTCCATGAAGGCGGTCTTGCCTTCGAGCGACTCGCCCGTCTCATAGTACATGCTGAGGGCACCGACGCCCAGGTTGGAGATCCCCATCACGCCGTCCGTCTCACCATGGAAAGAGTACTTAAGCATCTTTAGGGCCGTCGGGCTTTTGTCCAGTAGTTCTTGACACCACTTATTGACTTCTTCATCGAGTTTATCAGGCGGGACGATGGCATTGATGAGACCCATTTCCAGCGCTTCCTTTGCCGTGTAACGGCGGCACAGATACCAAATCTCTTTGGCTTTCTTCATTCCCACGGCGCGAGCGAGATCACCGGTGCCGTAGCCCGGATCGAAACTTCCCACGCGGGGTCCCGCCTGACCGAATTGGGCAGTCTCGGAGGCGATGGAGAGGTCGCAGACCACCTGAAAAACGTTTCCTCCGCCGATGGCGAATCCGTTGACGCGGGCGATGACCGGTTTGGGAATCGTGCGGATCAGGAGCGACACCTGCTGCCAGCCCACTTCCAGCGGCAGGGCGGCAATCGTTCCGACGTAGCCGCTCTTGTCGCGGAGCGACTGGTCACCTCCCGTGCAGAATGCCTTGTCTCCTGCCCCGGTGAGGACCACTACCCCCACGCCCGTATCGACCCAGGCATCGGTGAGGGCCTGAGTTAGTTCGTAAATCGTTACCGGCGTACACGCATTGTACTTCTCCGGACGATTGATTGTGATCGTAGCGACTCCATCTTTTTTCGAATAGATAACTTCCTTGAATTCCATTTCTCACCTCCGGTTAATATTTCATGAAGCCCCCCGCGATAAGCAGCGAGGTGTCTAGCGCCCTCTAAAAGAGGGCGAATTGATTTGCCTTGACTTTCGGACATACATAGCACTTCTTCGCCGCGAGCGGAGGGCAATTATACCCAAAAAGATTAAAGACAGGGTCAATTGGCTCCACCTTTTTCTTAATAACTGAAACTCTTCGGTGTGTCCACTAAATCGGGGGAAGACCAGATTGTAATGTAGCATAGAAGGGCAGAACATGAAATACAACGGTTCAGGAAGACTTCCACTTTTATCGCGAGAGGTAAGAAGACAGCCTTGAGAAATGATCATCATAGATCCGGACAAAGGTTTAATAGTTCTCTACGCAGCGGGAATAATCCGAATTCTGAGGACTTCGTGGACGATAAACAGCGGCTACAAAGGGACATCGCCTTTCATCATGGGTTTCAGCGCAAGCTGACCCTGAAAGGCCAATCCACATCGTTACCAGACCATCCTTCAGATGCCGACCGGTCTCCAGACGCCTTCATTGAGCCATATCCTGGAAAACGACTCACCCATGCGAAGGATGGTGTTCTGGAGACCGGTCTCATCGATTTGGAGTTTCTCACCATACATGGGGTCCCAGGGCATCAGGATCATTGCCCCGTGGGACAACCGGAAAACCCGAGGCAGAATAGGCTCTCCCCAGGTCCTTGTGCGCAGTGCGTTTTGGAGTTCCTCCACGTTCCAGTAGACCAGCATCTCATTCATGGTGATCAGGGTCGGCGGGCTGAGAGGTATCTCTTTGCGGAGATTACCGGCAAGAGCCTCCTCCGGGCTCAACCACACTCCGTGGGTCATCTCCCGCTCATCAGGGCTGCATGTCTGTCCGGACGGCATAGATACCATGAAGAACCGGGTATCGAACCGCTTCGGCATGGCCTCCGGCGTAATCCAGTGAGACCATCGCGCCAGTAAAGAGAAGCCAAGTACCCATGAGGCCTTCTCAACCCCTTCTCTTAGCCAGTCCTCGGGAAGCCCTTCTGAGGTGCGTATTCGGCATGCTTTTTCCAGGTTGAGCTGACCGTCCGCTCTGTGGCATAGAAACACCCCTGCCTCTTCAAAGGTTTCCCTGATGGCAGACACCCCGAAAGATAGGATGTTCCTTTCTTCCAAGTCTCCGCCAAGGCGATGGACCATCTCCTTTAAAGGCAGGTCAACATGGTACTGCCAGAAATCTGAATCGCTATCCTGGTGCCCGACACTCCCTCCAGGAGAAACGTAGATCCCGGGGAGAAAAACGTTCTTCGCGCTGCGCCTCAGAAGATAGACCTGAAGTCTCCCGCCATGCTCTCTTGTGAGGATGACCGTGGAGGCGGGTCTGGGTTTTTCAAGTGACTTTAGCATCCCATTCTTCCGTTATCGCGTCGAAGCAAAAACCTGATCCCTGTTTCTCATGAAATCCCGGTAAACCTAGCAGTGTTCTGTCTCCTCATATGGGATCTGCCTCACCGGAATCTCTTTGAGAAGACATTGATTTCTTACAGGCAAAACGTAGGAAAATTCTAATTGTATGTCAATAAGTTTCTGGCGCAAGATGTTGTATCGATTTTCAGTGGGAGAGAGTAGTGATGTTGGAAAAAGTGAAAAGCGGGTTGAGAGGAAGTTGATATATCAACTTCATATTACCGTTATTTTTAGCAATCTTAATTACCGAAGATTAGCGCGGGCCATCAAGACACCGGGTTCTAAAGATAAAGTATCTATGTTACATATAGCTTTCTCGTTTATCACGACTCCCATTTGAAATCTACAATCAAAGATGGCAGTCTGCAGATTACAGGAAGTTTTCAATGAGTCATAAGTCACAGTGGTTCACAGCAAGTACGATTAGAATGCCTATGAAAGTGAAGGCCATGAGAACCGTAAGACTGACGAGACCATTACCATAAAAATTATTAAGGCAAATTGCGTTACTTAACAAAACTGCTCCGAGAGCTATGTTCATTAAGAATTTCATTTATCAGATCTCAGCACGGTGGCATGCACCCGTTTTATTTCATCAAGAAGTTCTTCTTTGCTGATGGTACCTTTCCTATCAAGCAGGTTGATAAGAGCCTCTGATTGAATAACTTCGGACATGAGTAGCTCCTTCAGGTCTACCGCCTCTTTTTTATCAAGTTCTTGGGCCATCTGTTCTCCTTTGCAAATTCAGCCAGTCGTCAACATATTGAGCGATCTCCTCCCATCCCGGTTCACCAATAACCCAATGACTATGGTTCGGAAATTCTTTGAATGTGGAAACGGCCCCATATTTATTAGCTGTTTTTTTCACCACGGCAGGCGGAGTAATGCGATCTTCTGATCCTGCGATAGCCAACACCGGGCAGGTCACTTTGGATTCATCCACATATGTGGCTTTCCCCGGATCAAATAACCAGAACCCTATCTCAGCCGCAGCGCGTCCGGACTCATACACGAAATGCCCATACGCCTCTCTCTGTTCCTCCTTTGATAATAAGTGCATCATGGAATATACCGCTTCATCAAACGTCTGCCTCATGGGATTCCTCCAGAATCCCCACTTGGTTAGAACGCTCCAGAAGCTCTTGATGACGGAGGGCCTTAAAGCAAGAACACCGCGGGGTGATGCGGGGGTCAGAAGGACGAGCGACTGAGCAAGCCCTCTGCTCCCGAGAATTTGAGCGAGCAGACCGCCCATGGAGTGGCCCATAAGAATGGGTAAGGAGTCGAGCTGCTTAATTTCTCTTTCAAGATCAGCGGCATAATCGAGGACACTCGTGGTTCCGAGCTGTCTGGGAGGATCAGATTTGGGGTCAATGTCATGATATCGCAAGATTGGTGTTATGCAGCGATATCCTCTACTCTCAAAGAACTGTTTATAGTATCTCCAGTCCCAGTCATTCCCCCACATGCCGTGGATCATCATGATTGTTTGAGCCATTTATCTTCCTCCAAATATTTCAGAATGTTCCTGCATGACTCATAGGTTTGAGAGGGCAAAATAGGAAAATCAACTTTCTTGCTCAGCATCCTTTATCATCTCTCCCCTGTAATTGCCCAGCTTGCCCTTATAGAATCTAAAAACGCATGATCCCTTAATATTCCTACCGTGACAGCTCCCTTCTACTGCGAGCGTGACGTCAGCATAATCAGCACAGTCTCCCAGTTGATCGCATGTGGTTTGAGGAGCACCCACGTTGTCAACGATGACGCTCATTTTATCGCATCCTAATTTTTCCTTCACAATGGCGCTGATCGTTTCATCTGAAATGCCCCAAGGTCTGCTCAATTTATTGTCGCTGCAGCCGGAGGCGATGAGAGTACTCAAGATTACTATGAATACAGTTATCATTTTCAAATTCTTTTTCATTTGCTGCTATGTGAACCATGGTTTATTTCTGATCTGAGTGGCGGCGCACTCTTGAATGTAACCACTCTTCTCGCGTCAATGATAATCTGCTCTCCTGTGTGCGGGTTCCGGCCTAGCCTGGGTCTCTTCTGCTTCACTGACCACTTACCGAATCCCGAGATCATGAAGTCGTTACCCTTAACAAGTTCATCTTTTATAATATCAAAGAAGCTTTCCACCAGATCGATGCATTCTTTCTTGGGTATGTCCAATTCACTATAGATCATGTCAACAAGGTCGATTTTTGTCAGAGCCATCTCTATCTCCCTTCGTACTTTTCGGAATGTTCTTTATGTATGCACCAGTTGTCCACATAAACTTTTGCCAGTTCCTTGGATTTGATGATCAATAGATTCTCCGCATTCTTTTCTTCTGCTGCTTTCGTGAAGTTGAAAGAACCGGTTATTACCGTTTCCTTGTCAATGATCATGATCTTGTTATGCGCTATGGCATGTTTATCATCTATGAAAGTTGGGATGCCGGCATTAGATATGAAAGTAGCAGAGGTATACTTCTCTGCCTTCTGACTCTTGTCGAGAATGACTTCAACTTTAACGCCTCTTTTGAAAGCGCCTGTCAGTGCCTTTGCGATAGGCGCTGATGTAAATGAATATGTCTGGACCAGGATTTCTGATTTTGCATTGGTGATCTGATCAACAATTGCTTCAGTACAGCCGCCCCTGGGAGAGAAGCAGACCTTCGTAATATCAGCTTGGAAAGCGAACGCTGTCACCGCAACGAAACTCAACATCAGGGGTAACAAAACTGTGGTGGTGATTCTTTTCATGGATTTCTCCGTCGTTTATGAAGAAAGTATGATTTGTGATGACGACAACTAAAGAGGATACTTGCGGTAATATACAAGATTTCTCAGAATATGTCGAAGAAATCCGGAATATTTTTAAGAGAATGGTAATAATCTTAAAAATATGACTTTTGACGGTGTATAGTTCAATATTCTTCTGAACATAACTTCCTCTTCTAAGGAAGAGAGTCAAGTATTTTCTTGTTACACACTGTTAAAGCTGTAAATGGTTGTGGTGGTACTTCAACCTTTTTTCCTTTTCACCTAACCTCTTTTATTCTGCGGACCAATATGCCCAACTTACCTTATGCAGGACGAAAAGGGTGGTGGAAGTTGACCAAGCTGAATCATACAAGCCCTCTGACCTACGAAGTTATTCGGTCCTTCCTTCCACCACAACCACTTTTTTATTTTATGCAATTACTACAGCAGCGGATGCCGTATCCTCAAAGCTCCGTTTGTCCCGTAACAACGCAAAGATCACCTTGATCAGCTTGATAGCCACTGCGCAGAGAATCTCTTTCCTCCTGGGCTGCTGACCCACTCTGTTCTTTGTCTCTAATTTTCGGTGATAATACTCCTGAAAATATTTACTCAGCACCACCACCCTCATGCTCATAAAGAAGAGATACTTCCGTAAGAGCCACCGCCCCTTCTTGGAGATAAACTTCCGACCTACCCGGGAACCTGAATCACTCTCCTGAGGATCGTACCCGGCGTACTTCACAATCTGACGGGCATTATGAAAATGCGCAGGGTCCCCCAGTTCTCCCAGTTCTCCCAGAAACACGGCAGCAGAAAGGTGGCCTATGCCCGGGATGCTCATAAGATAGGACACTGATGGGATATCCTTCACCATGCACTTCAACTGTCGATCCATATCATTGAGCGTCAGGACAGTCCGCTT
>PLLV01000159.1 GCA_003142295.1 Syntrophaceae bacterium | reverse complement strand
CGGGGTTTTTTCATTCTTGAAAGGAGGGAGTAAAAATGAAAAAAGTGGTCTTTATTCTGTTGGTATTTTTCTTGGTAGTTAACTTAGGATGTTCTTCTGCTCCCCTGAGGATACCTACCCCTAATTCCATGGTTCCAAACAAGGACTTTGAGGTTCTCGGGGAAGGCGAAGGAGAAGCAACTGGCATTATGCTTCTCCAATTTATTCCAATAGGCCAGAATGACCGTTTCGAATTAGCTTACGAGAGGGCGGTGAAAAGCAAAGGTGGAGATCGACTGATAGATCCTGTGATCACAGAAAAGTGGTTCTGGGCATGGATTTTAAACGGCTATACCACCAAGGTAAAGGGAACCGTAGTAAAAGATCTTAAAAAATAGAGCGAAGTATCTCTTCCTTTATCTTTAAGAAGGAAAAGAGTAATTCGGAGGACATCATACTTAATTCAAGCCTGGATTGACCATCGCTCAAGAGATAATTAAGGAAGTATTAGCGTTCAAATTTTTATTATTGACAAGAAGTGCAGTCGATACAATGGAATCCCGAGTGCCCTTCATTATGAGAGCATGGCTATCATTTTTCTCAAAGGCTAAAAATCATTGATCGCATCAATAAGACTCCTGAGCCTGCCGAAGTCTTTGCGGTTGAAGTCTATCAAAAGCCGAGGCAGATGAATAATATCCGCGTCGTCCATTTCAGCTTCCAATGCCCCGGATGCCGCGATACTGCCCTCCGGCATAATGATGTCATTAAACCGATCTCTCAGTTCTCGGATGTCATTGGAGCTGAGCTGAGACGTGAGCCGTATCACGAGCTGGCCATGCACATACCGCATGCTGTGATAGCGGCGATAGAAATGTTTAATCTTCTCCACCGCGGCATCCACGGAGCAGACCCGTTCGAAGAGTGCAAAGTCTGACCGGCAGATATAGTCACGAGCCAGAAGCTCTTCCTCGAGGAGCTTGATCAGATGGATCCAGTATGAACAATCCGGATCGTCCACGAGCACAAGCGGCAGGGGATTGCGTTTGCCGGTTTGTACCAGGGTGAGCGTCTCCATTGCCTCGTCGAGCGTGCCGAAGCCGCCCGGGAAGAGCGCCACGGCGTCGGCCTCTTTAAGAAACGCGACTTTGCGGTTGAAAAAATATTTGTAAGTGATCTGCCGCGGGTTGCCCTCAATCACGAGATTCGGTCTCTCCTCGAATGGCAAGCGGATGTTCACAGCGAAGGAATGCTCGGAGCCGGCCCCCTCGTTGGCGGCTTGCATGATGCCTCCTCCCCCGCCAGTGATGATCATATATCCTGCATCAGCGAGCTTTTTCCCGAATAGCTTTGCCAGCTCGTATAACGGATCACCCGGCTGCGTGCGCGCCGAGCCGAAGACCGTGACCTTGCGCACGTTCCGGTAGGGACCGAAAACCTTGGAAGTGAATCGCATCTCCTTGAGAGTTGTGTTCATGAGCTTGAGGTCTGCGCTCTCATCGTCCTCTTGCCCGGCTTTAAGTGAGGCTATGATCATCTCGCGGATGTATTCCGGCCTCCGAATGCCCCCGGCGGTCTCCATCAATTGCTCGATGATCTCGTCAATGGGGCCGTTATTTTTGCTGAAATTAATTTTCATGGTTTTTCTGTGCTCCTGTTGGTCGCTGCTGAAATAATTATTATAAATAGTAAGCCATCTTTGATTATTTGTCGAGAAGGAAGAATGATTATTCCCCTTACACGGGCGCAGACGCATGCCTCAAGCAGGATATTTTTGACGCTTCCCGGTCAGGAGAATACCGATGAATGCAGCCGCCAGCGCGAGTCCTACGCTGAACAGGAAGTAGCCGTGATAGCCCCATCGGACGACGAGCGCGCCGCCCAACACAGGACCGAGAAAAAATCCCGCCTGCGTGGCAAAGAGAATCAGGTTTGCATTCAAGGGGCGGAAGCGGGGAGGTGAAACCTCAAACATCAAGCCATGGAAGGTAGGCTGTCCCATTCCCATGCCCACCCCAAAGATTATCGCCACCAACGATATCGCCCACGCTCCCGGCAAGTTGTCCAATGCGAGATGCCCGAGGGCGATGACAACAAACGTGGCCACCACTATCCGGCCTTTATCGAAGGCATCGAAAAGCCGCCCTCCCAAAAGGCGAAACGCAATCATAAGTCCCGTCTGCACTGCGAAGAAAGACCCCACATTAATGATTCCNNAGAAGCAGCAGCGCAACCGGCAGCTGCGTTACATTGGCACGGATGTCCGACCAGGCGGGAAGATGTTTTCTTTCCGCCATGCCTGACTGTTCCAGGCGGCGTCGGCGAATATGCAAGACAATCCATACCGCCGGAATCAGCGTTACCGTGGCGCCTGCATAACCGTGCGGTGGAGTGGGTATAAAAAAAACCAGGGCATCCATCACCGCGGGCACTGCCGCAAAGGGCAAAAGAATGGCCACGGAGTAAATAGCAAAGGCTTGCCCGCTTCTTTCCTTCGGGATGACGGATACGAAAAGCGTCATTGCTCCTGCACTCATGAGGAACTGCCCAAAGCCGTTTATAATGCGCAACCCCAGCAACCCCCAGAAGGAATAGACAAAGAGGTAACTTATGCCGCAGAGAATCACCACCGCTATTCCCAGCAGCATGGTGCGCGCTGCGTTGGCGGGAGTAAGAAAGGGGCTCACCAGCAGGTAAAGCAACATGGCGGTAAGCGAGTAGGAGCCGATCACGAGCCCGCGCAGATCGGCAGGTATCCCGAGCGTCTCCAGGTAATTAAAAAGGTTGTAGAAGACGGTGACATTGCAGAAGGCAAGAAAGATCACCACACACAGGCCTAAGAACTCAAAGGTCAATAATTTGCGGGGTTCAAGCATTGTGTTTCAAGTCTCTCCGTTAAGCGCCGGCTACTGTATCCTGATTGAAAAAGTTAAGTCAAGAGCAACAAATAAACACACGGAAACCGAACGGCAGCACCCAGCAGATTCTGCAGCCAAATTGTCTTGACATACGAGCGTTACATCCCTTATTCTTTACCGGCCATTAAGCAAATCCTCATTAGACAAAAAAATTCAGCGCAGCTGTTATGCCGGCTACCCTATTGCCGATTATTACACGTTCCACAGAACTAATTATATTTAATACGAAAGGCGCTTCGTGAATACCGAGCGCGGTCAAAAAATGATGTAGGATGAGGTGTCAGCCATGGGAATGGATAAAAAATGGGGATTCATCAAGCTTCAGTCTATGTTCATGGAGGTCTTCGGTCTCGGCCGTGCAGCAATATTAAGTGCGGCAGTACTGACATTTGCAGTTATCGCACTCGGCATATTTCTGTTTTTCTACCTTGCGCCCCCTAATACAATTATCGTGACGAGCGGTCCCAAGGGCAGCATATTCGAGAGATACGCGGAAAGATATGCCAAGATACTCCGGCAGAAAGGTGTAACTCTCAGGATACTTGCTTCTGAGGGTTCTATTGAAAACATCAAGAGGCTGGCTGATCCTTCGACAAAGGTTGATATAGGGTTTGTGCAGGGTGGCGTGTATAAGGACATAAAAACAGACAAGCTTGTGTCGTTGGGCAGCATCTCCTACGAACCGCTTTTCGTTTTCTACAGGAGCGGGTCTAATATGGAGCGCCTCTCTCAACTGGCCGGCCAGCGTATAGCTGTTGGCGAGGTTGGAAGCGGAACGCACACTCTTTCCCTCGTGCTGCTGGCGACCAATGGCATAGAACCCGGAGGCCCTACGAAGCTGCTGGAGGCGGACTCCGACGAAGCTGCGAAAGCAATTCTGAGCGGCAAGGTTGACGCGGTATTTTTGATGGGAGATTCTGTCTCAACAGATCTCATACGCCAGCTTCTGCATACGCCCGGTATCAGCATCTTCGACTTTACGCAGGCTGATGCTTTTACCCGCCGCATCGCATACCTCAATAAGATCACACTCCCGAAGGGATCAATAGATTTCGGAAAAGGCACTCCTGCGCATGATGTCTTTCTGCTCGCCCCGACGGTTGAGCTGATTGCGCGAGAAAATCTGCATCCGGCCCTTTCTGATTTATTGCTTGAAGCTGCGGTAGAAGTTCACTCAGGACCGGGGCTTTTCAGGAGCAAGGGCGAATTCCCCGCGCCCATCGAGCAGGAGATACGTATAAGCAATGACGCGAGCCGCTTTTATAAGTCCGGCAAGAGCTTCTTTTATCGATACCTTCCATTCTGGCTCGCCAGTCTCGTGAACCGTATCATTGTGGTGTTGGTTCCGATGATAGTCCTGTTGCTGCCCGGAATGCGCCTCATACCCGCCATGTACAGGTGGCGTTTCAGATCCCGCATCTTCAGATGGTATCGTGCGCTGATGGTGATAGAGCGGGATCTCTTGACGGAGTTGGCACCCGACAAGCGCAAAGAGCTGCTGGAAAAGCTCGACAACATCGAGGCAGAGGTGAACAGGATGAAGGTGCCTGCCTCGTTCGCGGATCAGTTCTATGGCCTGCGCGGGCATATCACATTTGTGCATACAAGGCTGATGTCGGAAAGCCATCCGCACTGACAAAAAAGATTCACGCTTTCCATACCCACTAAAATCACACGAGTGCATGCAAGTTAAATCGCCTTGACATGCAAGAACACCTTCCCCTATACTTCATAACGCCGGAAGGGAACTCTTATCAGATTCAAATTATAAAAAACCCACAATCAAGGAGTCAGCTAATGAAAACAAGCCGCAGAGATTTTTTGAAAACCACAGGTGCAGCTATCGTGGCAGGCACAGTGGGCACATTGGTAAGAAGCGAGGTTCATGCGGGTGCAGGCCTCGGGGCCGGAGTTAAGGCAGCGCCGGGCGAGATGCCGAAGGGTATGACCTTTCTCACCATCAGTAAGAATGGTGAATACAGCCTCGGGGTGAAGACTGAAAAAGGCATTCTCGACGTCAAGGCCGCATCCA
>PLLV01000169.1:3223-3738 GCA_003142295.1 Syntrophaceae bacterium | reverse complement strand
CCGGAAAAGAGTGTTTCTTCGTCTGAGTTGGACAAGCTTAAGGATCTGGAGACAAGCCTCAAAAGCAGGATCTTCGGGCAGAACAAGGCAATTGAGTTGGTCGTGGAGGCCATCAAGCGTTCACGCGTAGGGTTCCGCGAACCCCACAAACCCATAGCCTCCCTCTTGTTTGTGGGACCAACGGGCGTGGGAAAGACCGAACTGGCGCGCCAGCTGGCACTGACTCTCGGCGTGCCCCTGAACCGTTACGATATGAGTGAATATCAGGAAAAGCACACCGTTGCAAAGTTTGTGGGGGCGCCCCCGGGCTATGTGGGTTACGAAGAGGGTGGACTGCTTACTGAGGCCATCAGGAAGAATCCCCATTCCGTCCTGCTCCTTGATGAGATCGAAAAGGCTCATGCCGATATTTTCAATACGTTGCTGCAGGTCATGGACTACGCAACACTGACGGACAACAACGGAAAGAAAGCCGATTTTCGTAACGTCGCCATCCTCATGACATCGAATGCCGG
>PLLV01000169.1:0-3127 GCA_003142295.1 Syntrophaceae bacterium | reverse complement strand
GACCTGTGTTACGAATGGCTTGCCCGTAAAGGCTACTCCGAGGAGTTCGGGGCAAGAGAGATTGCCCGCCTGATCCAGAACAATATAAAACGGTTCTTTGTGGACGAGGTGCTTTTCGGGAAGCTGCAAAAGGGTGGCATTGCTCTTGCAGATATCGAAGGCGATGATGTCACTGTCCGCGTCCTTGAAGAGTAGAGCCCAGGTCACTTAGTTTTCGCTGCGAGCACAGATTCTCTTTTGTCAAAACCTCAGCGTCATGGCTTAATGTCTCATGGTGCCCAACGGGCTATGGGAGTTTGGTACTAAAATTCCATGCCGATTTTTCAACTGGGTGACGAAATAATCTTTCCTTCCGTGCATCTGACATCGGGAAATGGTATCCTTGCCATCGGTGGTGANNATATTATTCCTGGAAGAACTCAGGGTATCGCGAAGCATGATGAAGGTGCTACGGCAGGGGACCTTTCGGATTACGTACGATCATAAATTTCGTGAAGTCGTTCTGTCTTGTCAGAAATTGCGGAGGAAACAGAAGGGCACTTGGATTACGGATGACATGCTTGAGGCATACTGCACACTGCATGACCTTGGAATTGCCCATTCCGCAGAGGCCTGGCATGAGGGAAAACTCGTCGGTGGCATCTACGGTGTATCGCTCGGGCGATGCTTTTTCGGCGAGTCTATGTTTTCGCTTATGAGCAACGCATCAAAGGCGGCGTTGATCGATCTGGTTTACAAATTAAAAGAACTCAAGTTTGAGTTCTTGGATTGTCAGGTTTATACGGCCCATCTGGAAAGCCTGGGGGCTCGCTTCATTTCCCGCGATGAGTTCATCGGTCTTCTAAAATCAGGATTGCGACATGACACCCTGCGGGGCAACTGGGAGTTCATGCCGGAGTTCAGCTAACAATGCAGCTTCGTAAAAATCGAAGTCTCTCCTTGAAACTCACGCTTCTTGCGAAGCCCTCCATTATTAATGTTGTTTTTGGATTTTTGCTGCTTCCTTCGAGGGCACGGAACTGCCACGATCATCCTTCAGCCAATTTTCGATTATTCTCCGGCAGTCGTCGCCAGCATCATCATAGAAGCCGATGATTTTTCTCTCACGAACGGCGTTTTCGATGGAGTCGGATGCATGTGCGGCATTCTGCACAATGTTCTGGCCGAAATCAGAACGGATAGTGCCTTCTGCGGCTATTGCGGGATCGGTCACGCCCAGGCGCTCGCGGATTGTGTCAACTGCGTTAGGGCCGCGGTAAAGAAGCGCCAACGCGCGGTGTTTTCCAGGCTTATCGCGGTCGGAAGGCGATACAGTTTTCGGATCAAGACCGGTCATATATTTTACGATCTGGGAAAACTCGTATAGAGAATTCTTTTCGTTTATGATTTCAGACATGGAGTTGTATTCCTCATCCGTTACCTGGAAATTGAACAGGCCCTCCATTCCTTGCTTGAGCTGGGCCACGATCCGCGGCTTCAGTTTCTCCTTGAAGACTTCGCGCAGGAATCCATAGAACTCCTCACCCTGGGCGGCACTCATCCGGATCATCCGGGCTCCAACAATCCGGAGGCCCGTCTTGGAAAACATGTCGATTATATTTCCCGGGCGGACAGAATGCTTAAAGAAATTGTCGGGCTTCACGATGACCAGCGTCGTTTCTCCTTCCGCGCATTCATCGTAGATGCCGGAGTCGTTAAATCCAAACTCAGCGAAAAACTCCAGATTATTCTTCGCATATTCAAGATTCGTCGGCAACAGGACTGCCGGCTCGAAGTACCGGACAGCCGCGTCAGGAGTGGTGATGTAGTCGCTGTAGGTTCCACGAATGGTTCCGCGATTGGCCTCTGATTCTGTCACGGTCGTGAGTTTACCGACTAAGTCGTAGATTCTCGCGACAGCATCCGTGCCCTCGAAGAGAAGAAACAAACAGCGATTCTGTTGTTTCAGGATATTTTCACGCCGAAGATTCTGATCGATATAATCGACGAGCGCCTTGCCAACCTTGGGGATGTTCAAACTTTTTACACGCCTTATATATTCATCTACGAACTCGTCAGACGGCCGCATCATGCGAATGGCGACGAGGTCGCAGCCGGAGAGAGACATGAGCCGCGCTATGATATTGCCGGTCCTCGACTTAATGAGGCTGTATGGTGTGATAACTACGTATGTCAATTCNNTTTTTTATAGAACGATTGCAATTGGATGTCAACGGCAAAGAATTAGAAACGGCGCCGATGTGTGATTAGACAGCCTATATCAGGAGGCCTGTCTGCCCGTCTGAATGAGAAGACTGTTCAGGATATTCTCATGATTTGCGGCCGAGAGACTGCTGACATTTCAGGGCCAGATTTTTCAGCAATGGCAGCCGTTTTGCGCGGGCAGCGCTGTCAACAAGATTTACGATGCCTCTGGGGATATAGGCGAGAAATTCCGAAAGACCACTCTTCAGCCCCAGGAATCCATAAGCGCCGAGGGCCTGCATGAGGCGCTGTGCCGACGCATCCCGAAATCTATCCTGAAATACCGTCCAGTCTGTTTGTAGAATATCAGCCTTCACCTGCGAGACCTTAATGACTTTATCGCCTGAAGATTTATCATTTTGTAACGTGTCTGTACCGTCGTAAGCGGGAAGCCTGTAGTAATAAAAGAGTAGCTCCATCCGTTCATCCTCCGTCAGGGAGACATAAGGATCATAGAGCAGTGATCCCAGGTCGTAAAATAAATTGCCGAAGCGCATGCCCTGAAAGTCTATGAATACCGGATGACCTTTGCATATCATCACGTTCTGCGACTGCAGATCCCTGTGCACGAGGCTGGGTTTTGCATCCTCAATCCGCACCGATAAGCTCTTCAATTCGTCCTCTAAATCTTTTGCATCCCATGGATTGAGTTTGATGCCACAGACAGCGTGAACAAAATTATCCAGGAAGTAATCGCGCTCCCATCGGTAAAGGTCCAGACTGAATCCTTCCATTAAGGGGACTTTATCCAAAGGGAAATCTTCGACCGGAAAGGTATGGAGTCTATATGCAATGGAGAGGGTCGCGCGGTAATACGCACTTCTTCTTATCCACGATTCATCCCTGTAGGACCACAGGTCTCTATCTCCCAGGTCTTCCATGA
>PLLV01000231.1 GCA_003142295.1 Syntrophaceae bacterium | reverse complement strand
ACCTCAATCAAGAGGGCCGGTGCGGATATCATCATCACCTATTTTGCCACGGAGGCGGCAAAGTTTCTCCAGAAATGAATAAGAAAGTGCTACCCCACATCCTCCGCATGGTTGCCTGGGAAGTGACCAGGAGTTGTAACCTCGCCTGCATCCACTGCCGGGCATCGGCCAAATACGGCCCTTATGCCGGTGAGCTAACGACAGACGAGGGATTGCGTCTCCTGAACGCGATTGCAGCATTCAGCAAACCGGTAATTATTCTAACCGGCGGGGAACCGCTCCTCCGCCCCGACATATTTGAGATTGCCACCTACGGAGACAGGAAAGGACTCCGCGTGGTTCTCGCCACCAACGGAACCCTGGTCACAGAACAGATTGCCGGAAACATGCTCAGAGCGGGCATTAAGCGCGTCAGCGTCAGCATCGACGGCATGAATGCAGAAATGCACGATGCCTTTCGTACTGTGGCCGGAGCTTTCGCAGGAGCGCTGGCCGGCATTGAAGCAATGAAAACAGCCGGCATGGAATTCCAGATCAACACAACTATAACTAAATCCAATCTGGATCAACTGCCCGGCATCATGGATCTGGCTGTCAGACTGGGCGCTGCTGCACACCATATCTTCCTCCTCGTTCCCACGGGCCGGGGAAAAGAGATGGCCGAGCAGGCCATATCCCCCGCAGATTATGAAAACACACTGAACTGGTTCTACGAGAAGAGCCTCAATTGCTCCATTCAGCTCAAGGCCACCTGCGCGCCCCATTATTACCGCATTCTGAAGCAGAGACGACAGGGGAAAGGGATGAGGGATCAGAGGTCGGAAGATCCTTTGCATACGATGACGCGCGGTTGTCTGGGTGGAAGCTCCTTCTGCTTCATCTCTCATACCGGGCAGGTGCAGCCCTGCGGCTATCTTGAGGTTGATTGCGGCCAGATTAAAGAAAAGAGTTTTAGGGACATCTGGAACAGTTCCACAATATTTGAAGACCTCCGTGATTTGAACAAATACAAAGGCAAATGCGGCCGCTGTGAATTTATCAAAGTGTGCGGCGGGTGCCGCGCCCGGGCATATGAAATCACCGGCAACTACTTGGGGGAAGAGCCTTTCTGCATATACGAGCCAGGAATATGAGACGTTCTTCTATCTTACGAGAAAATTATATAGGAAGAAGTGTATGAAATAATGTACGACGTTTTCATTTGCCATGCGTCTGAAGATAAAGAGACATTCGTGCGTCCTCTTGCCGAAGCTCTCCATCTCGAGAACATCGCTGTTTGGTACGATGAATTCACTCTCAAACTAGGCGATTCGATCAGGCGTTCGCTTGATAAAGGCCTTAAGCAATCTCGGTTCGGGATAGTGGTGTTGAGCATGGCTTTCTTTGACAAGAAATGGCCGCAGTATGAGTTGGATGGACTTGCAGAACGTGAAATGAAAGGAGCCGACAAAGTCATTCTCCCGATATGGCATGGAGTTAATCACGAAGATATTATGCAGTATTCGCCTTCTCTTGCAGGGCGGAAAGCCGTATCCTCACTTGAGGGAATTAAGAAAGTGGTCGATGAAATCTTGGATGTCGTTCGTCCTCAAGGCAGTCCTCTTATCGTCGCAAGAGATATGCTTATTGACTGGGGTATAATGCCCCCGGTGATTACCGATGAGTACTGGCTTCATATCATTGAAGCGTCCAACCGTTTACCTGGATACGGTGCTGTTATTCCTGAAGAGTCAACTTGGTACCGGTGGAGTTTCCAGCTTCCTCAGAAAAAAGGTGGTGCAAAAAACTGGGGCGAGAGACTTGCATGGACTGCTATGCAAATGCGCTGGGTTGAGGCTGACGACAAAGTGCCGATTACGCCACTTACACCACCAGACCAGGTGCATGCTTTCATCCATGCACATCCCGGTCTGTTAGAAACCTGCCTTACTTTTCCTGAATTAGTCGCTGAATATGCCCCTCAACTTACTATTCGTGGTTTCAGTGCGGATTTGGACGAAGTGTTTGAAGAAGCCTATAAGCAATCGAACGCCAAAGGCATGCAAGGCCGTCGGAAGCACTCGACAGGAGGTTCTGCACTGACGGTTAATGGCAAGAATCCCTTATGCGATGAGGAATGGGCATTAAGGCATCCCCGTTTTGGGGATTACCAACCTGTTCACGTCACCGAAGCGTATTTTAGTGGCGGTATGTTCGGGCCGCGTGTATCTCCATATGAGCATGCTGATCACGTCTTTTGGCTGCTCTCGTCTGCCAGTCATTGGATACCACGACGGATTCATTCTTTTCTGCTAGAAGGTGCATTGGATTTGCACTGGGTTTGGGGGCCGTATACTATGGACAGTGAAGGCGAGTGGAGTAATAAGGGTGCTCTCTGGGATGCGCTTCATAAAGCGAAAGAGGGCAGAAAATTCTCTTGGAATAAGAAGGTTGAAGAAGACGCAATGCAAAGGATCATTTCCACCATCAGCACTCTGGGACTGCCAGATTCCCCACAAGAGCTGCTCAATCGTTTTACAGAAAAAGGCTTTCCTGATAGATGGATTCAACGTGCCTCCAATCGGAAGAAAAAATGGGCTGAAAAGGAAACGGGCAAACCTGGGAAAACAAAGAAAACTGACAAACGGCAAGGTAAAAAAACCTAAATCATAGCCCAACATCAGGACTATATAGCCGCCTCGTTACAGTCGCGGCTGATTTCGTCTCGTGCTCTTTCAATTTGTAATCAACGTTACGCCGTGAATTTTAGTCTCACACTTCGTAGCGAGATTTCTGGTTGAATACATACATTTAAATTAAGCACTTTCTTAATATGGACAGCATTGACAAACAGATTTTGAATATAATCCAGAAGGACTTCCCTGTGGTTAAAGAACCCTTTAAGGTCGTAGCTGATCAGGTGGGCCTTAGCGAGGATGAGGTTCTTAAGCGTATCAAGAATTTGAAGGAAGAAGGGATCATCCGCCGCATCGGGGCGGTCTTTGATTCCAAAAAGATGGGCTATGCAAGCACCCTGTGCACTGCCAAGGTTCCCAAAGAAAAATTAAAAAAGTTCGTCGCCGCTGTAAATTCCTATGCCGGCGTGACGCACAATTACCGAAGAAGCCATGAATACAACATGTGGTTCACTTTAATCGCACCAGATCAGGAAACATTGAAAAAGTATCTGACCGAGATGCGCGAGAGGACAGGCGTCACGGATATCATCTGCATGACTGCCACACAGATTTTCAAGATCGATGCGACGTTTGAATTGTGAGCGAGGGAGCTGAAATCCCCCCTGCCCCCCCCTTTTACAAAGTGGGAAATACTAATGAATGAAAGTACGCGATGACAGAAGAAGCTGAAAAACCTACCCTGTTCTTAATCGACGGCAGCAATTATTTATATCGCGCCTTTTATGCAATCAGAGAATTGTCCAATTCCAAAGGTTTCCCAACCAACGCTATCTATGGTTTTACTACTATGCTCCTGAAGCTCCTGCGGGACTGGAAGCCCCAGTACATCGCCGTTGTCTTCGACCTCAAGGGGCCCACTTTCCGCCATGAGGCCTTCGAGGCGTACAAGGCCACGAGGAGGCCCACGCCCGATGACCTGATACTGCAGATCCCTTACATCAAGGACATTATTCGCGGCTTTTCCATTCCAGTCCTGGAAAGACAGGGACTGGAGGCGGACGACATTATCGGGACTCTAGCCAGAAAGTACGCGGATAAAAATATCA
>PLLV01000030.1 GCA_003142295.1 Syntrophaceae bacterium | reverse complement strand
TCAAGATCCATCAGCATTGCGGACTACTTAACCCAAAGACTTCAACTTAAATACGAAAGGCGGGAAATCCATAATGAACGTGCTCGTCACCGGAGGAGCAGGATACGCGGGATCTGTCCTTGTGCGAAACCTGCTTTTGGAAGGATATGGGATCCTCTGCGTAGATAACCTGAGATACGGCCAGAATTCACTCCCGGATATATCGGCCGGCGAGAATTTCACTTTTATCAAATGCGATATCACAGATAGAAAGCTCCTCAAGGAGATTGTGAACCGGAATCCTTTTTACGCCGTCGTCCATTTGGCAGCAATTGTCGGAGATCCTGCCTGCAAACGAGAACCGGATGTTGCAAGAAAAGTGAACTGGGAGGCCTCCAAACAACTCTTCGAGTTGGCCGTCGAACGAGGCATATCAAGATTTATTTTTGCATCCACCTGCAGCAATTACGGGAAAATGGCAAACCCTGATTCTTATGTTGACGAAACATCGCCTCTTGCACCTGTTTCCTTATACGCCGAGCTGAAGGTCAAAGTCGAGGAACTACTGCTTGATAGGAAAAACGGGAACAGTGAATTCTGTCCCACATCCCTGAGATTTTCCACAATCTATGGCATGTCACCCCGGATGCGTTTTGATCTGACCGTCAACGAATTCACAAAAGAAATGGCGCTCGGACGAGAACTTGTGGTGTTCGGAGAGCAATTCTGGCGACCATACTGCCACGTACAGGATTATTCACTTGCAATCCTGCAAACCTTGAAAGCTCCAAAGGAGACGGTTGCGTATAATGTATTCAACGTCGGCGATACGAATGAAAACTATACAAAAAAGATGATTGTTGATGAATTGCTGCGCGTGATACCTGACGGAAAAGTGCGATACACAAAAATAGATGAAGACCCAAGAGACTACAGGGTATCATTCAAGAAAATCAGGGATTCTCTCGGCTTCAAGGCGGCATTCACCGTTCCGGATGGCATCAGTGAAATCATTGACGTCATCCGGGCGGGAGTAATTGCCAACTATGAAGACCCTCGCTTTTATAATACTCCTCACTGAAGGCGCACACAATGAACAAAGAACGAATACTGGCGGCGATAAAAAAAACCGTTGCATGCGATACACCAGTCGCCCTACACGAGCCTTTGTTTTCGGGTAATGAATGGAAATACGTAAAAGAATGCCTCGATACCGGTTGGGTTTCCTCTGTGGGCGAATATGTCGACCGATTCGAGCAGATGATCGTGAGCCTGACAGGTGTGAAAAAGGCCGTGGCTGTCATAAACGGCACAGCCGCTTTGCACATTTCCCTGCTGAGCGCGGGTGTCAGACCTGACGACGAGGTTCTGGTTCCAGCGTTGACCTTTGTGGCTACGGCTAACGCGGTTGTTTACTGCGGAGCCGTCCCCCATTTCGTGGACAGCGAGGAGAAAACCCTTGGTCTTGATCCTCATAAGCTGGCACAGTATCTTACGGAAACTGGTGAACTTCGAGATGATGCCTGCTTTAACAGGAAGACGGGCCGTAGGATCAGGGCTGTAATTCCTGTTCATATCTTCGGTCATCCCGTGGATCTCGATCCGTTGAAGACGATCTGTGAGCGATTCTGGCTGACGCTGATTGAGGACGCCGCTGAATCCATCGGTTCCTATTACAAAGGACGACACACTGGAAACTGGGGGAAGCTCGCCATTCTGAGTTTCAACGGCAACAAGACCATCACGACAGGTGGCGGAGGCGCAATCCTGACCAACGACGAGTCCCTGGGAAATGAACTAAAACACATTACGACGACGGCCAAGATCCCCCATCCCTGGGAATACAGGCACGATCGGATCGGATACAACTACCGTATGCCGAATATCAACGCTGCCCTAGGGTGCGCCCAACTCGAGCAACTTGAAACCCTCATTCAGCGCAAGCGCAGGCTTGCCGATCTTTATGAAGAGGCTTTTCACGGCATCGAAGGTGTGCGGTTCTTCAAGGAGCAGTCTTTTGCACGCAGCAACTACTGGCTCAATGTTTTGCTGCTGGACCCGGCCTGCGAATGGCTGCGGGACGATCTCCTGGAACTTCTCAACAGCCATAAGATTATGGCCCGGCCTGCGTGGACGCTAATGCACCGGCTTGCCATGTTCACTCAATGCCCGCGAATGGACCTCGGCACGGCGGAATCTCTGGAAAGAAGGATTATCAACATCCCCAGCAGTCCATACCTGTGAGGTCAGGTTGATGGCTAAAAGAAAAATCTGCGTCGTCACGGGAAGCCGCGCCGAGTATGGAATCCTTTACTGGCTTCTTAAAGAGATTCAGGAAGATTCCGATCTAATACTTCAGGTTGTCGTGACCGGCATGCATCTGTCTGTGGAGCATGGTCTCACGTACCGGGTTATTGAGGATGACGGTTTCGCCATATCCGCAAAGGTGGAGATGCTTCTCGCAAGCGATACGCCCGTGGGAATTGCAAAATCCGTAGGCGTCGGTATCATGGGGTTCGCAGATGCCTTCGCTGCACTGAAGCCTGACATAGTGGTTCTCAACGGAGACCGTTTCGATATCTTTGCGGCGGCCCAGGCGGCGATGATCGCTCGAATACCCATTGCCCATACACACGGCGGTGAAGCCACGGAAGGGCGGCGCGACGAGGCGATTCGACATTCCGTGACCAAAATGTCGTCCTTCCACTTTGTGGCCGCAGAACCCTACCGCCGTCGGGTTATTCAGCTTGGAGAGTCTCCAGAGCGCGTCTTCAATGTCGGAACACCGGGATTGGACAACCTGAAGAGGCTGAAGCTGCTCGACCGCCGTGATTTTGAAAAGGCCTCAGATTTCAAACTCGGGACACCCACCTTCCTTGTCACATACCATCCCGTGACCTTGAGCAAAACCCCGCCAAGAGAGCCGATGGAGAACCTCCTCAGGGCACTGAACCGCTTTCCCGAGGCAAAGATCATCTTCACCAAAGCCAATGCGGATACAGAAGGAAGAATTATCAATGAGATGATTGACCAATATGTCCATCAAGACCCCATGAGGGCGAAAGCCTTTATCTCTATGGGACAGGTGCTCTATTTAAGCGCATTGACCCATGTGGATGTGGTTATCGGCAACTCATCGAGCGGCCTTACGGAAGCACCGGCTGTAAGGAAGGCGACGGTCAATATCGGGGACCGCCAGCGTGGCCGCCTGCGGGCGTCATCCGTTATTGACTGCACTGAAGATGAATCAGCCATCGTATCGGCCATCCGAAAGGCGCTGTCGCCGGGTTTCCGGGAGGCACTTAAGAACGTTTCTTCACCTTACGGCGAAGGCAATGCCTCCGTCAAAATCAAGAAATACCTCAAAGAGGTGAATCTCGACGACGTCCTGATGAAGCGCTTCTACGATATTAAAGAGGTTTCATGAAGATTGTCTTTATGGGATGCGTCGCCTTCAGTGTTTCAACCCTGGAGCACCTCCTGAACCTGAAGGACGCACAGGTCGTGGGCGTTATCACGCGACAATCTTCTCCCCTGAATGCAGACTTCCGGTCTCTGGAGCCTCTCGCAATACGGGCGGGAATCCCTTGCTTCTTCGCTGAGGGGAATCAGCAGGATGGGCTGGCAACCTGGATTCGTGACCTTTCTCCTGATGTCGTATACTGTTTTGGCTGGTCTTATCTCCTTAAGAAAGATATTCTCGCTGNNTGATCGGATACCATCCCGCAGAGTTGCCAAGAAATAGGGGCCGCCATCCTATTATATGGGCTCTGGCGCTGGGGTTGCCGATGACCGCCTCCACCTTTTTTTTCATGGACGAAGGGGCGGACTCTGGCGACATCCTGAGCCGGGAGAAAGTTCCCATATTTTTTACGGAGGATGCCGCTTCACTCTATGAAAGGCTGACCGTTACAGCATGCCGGCAGATCACGGTTTTCACGGCGCAGTTAAGCTCCGGCCGATTTCCGCGCATACCCCAGGACCATTCAATGGCGACGACCTGGCGGAAGCGATCCATGAAAGACGGAGAAATCGATTGGCGGATGAGTTCCCGATCCATTTACAATCTTGTCCGTGCCCTGACCCGTCCCTACCCCGGGGCGCATTGCGTTGTCGATGGAAGCGCGGTCAAAATCTGGAAGGCGGAAGTGGCCGATTCCCTTTTCCCCGACGTACTCAACCTGGAACCCGGGAAGGTCGTTAAGGTTGGCGGGAGTGATGTTTTCATCAAGTGCGGTGAAGGGGTTTTGAGGATCATCCATCACGAATTTGACAAACTGCCGAAGGAGGGAACCTATTTATGAAGACCGTTCTGGTCGTATCGCCGCATCCAGATGACGAAACACTCGGCTGCGGAGGAACCTTATTGAAACATCGGGCCGGTGATGATTCTGTCTACTGGCTTATCGTAACGGAGATGACACGCGATGCCGGATACTCCGCAAGACAGATCCAATCCCGAAAAAAAGAGATCGATGCTGTTGCGTCCCGATATGGTTTCAAGGATGTTCTTCAACTCAGGTTCGCGACGACGCGTCTTGACGTTACTCCCATGACAGAGTTGATTGAGGCGATGGGCGAAGCAATCAAAAAGGTCAAGACGGATTGGGTTTACGTCCCCTATCCGCATGATGTCCACACAGATCACAGGGCCGTTTTCGATGCCGTCGCTTCCGCTGCAAAATGGTTCCGGGGTCCATCCATCGAGCGCATCCTTGCCTATGAAACCCTTTCCGAAACGGGCTTCTCTCTTGAAACAGACAGTGGATTTAAACCGAACACTTACATCAATATCGAGGATCATCTGGATGGAAAGATCGAGATCATGAAGCTGTATCAGGGGGAAATGGGTCCCTCCCCCTTTCCCCGCAGTGAGGCGACAATCAGAGCTCTTGCAACTCTGCGGGGTGCGGAGGCGGGATTCAAAGCTGCCGAAGCCTTCATGCTCCTGAAAGAAAGATTGAAATGACACACCGAACGTACATTATCGCCGAAGCTGGCGTGAACCATAATGGTTCCCTCCGGATGGCCAGGAAACTTGTCGGGGTCGCTGCTAATGCAGGAGCCGACGCTGTAAAATTTCAGACCTTTAAGGCTGAAAACCTCGCCAGTATCAAGGCGCCGAAAGCGACATACCAGATGCTGACCACAGACGCCAAGGAATCCCAGTTTAAAATGCTTAAGAGATTGGAACTTGATGAGAAGGCACATTGGGAATTGATTCGCTATTGCGATAAACTGGGCATCCAGTTCCTCTCCACACCTTTTGACTTGGAAAGCCTCGATCTATTGGTGGGGCGGTTCAATTTACCACGAATAAAAATCTCATCCGGCGAAATCACTAACGCCCCTCTCCTTTTAAAGGTTGCGCAATCGGGGAAACCCGTAATCATATCTACGGGGATGACCACACTTAAAGAGATTGAAACGGCACTCGGTATTCTTGCTTTCGGCTATTCGCAGAAGAACAAAAAGCATTCCATGTCGAATTTTCTGAAAGCCTATTGTTCCAAAGCCGGCCGGTCAGCGTTAAAAGAAAAAGTCGTGCTTCTTCACTGCACGACGGAATATCCCGCACCATTTGAGGACACCAATCTTCGGGCAATGGATACGATGCGTTCCGCCTTTGGTCTGCCCGTGGGATTTTCCGATCATACCCGAGGGGTCGCTTGTGCGATTGCCGCTGTTGCCAGAGGTGCCGTTGTTATAGAAAAACATTTTACCTTGGACAAAAACCTGCCCGGCCCGGATCATCAGGCATCGCTCGAACCACATGAACTGAAAGAAATGATTGTAGCGATCCGTCAGGTAGAATCAGCTTTGGGTTCATCGTGCAAAGCACCGACAACATTAGAAGGCAGGAACAGAGATGTTATCCGAAAAAGCCTAGTTGCTGCACGTGACATTCGCAAAGGTGAGAACTTTACAGACAATAATCTAACCGTAAAACGGCCCGGAGATGGTATTTCACCTACAAAATACTGGGAATATCTTGGGAAGATAGCCAAGCGGAACTATAAAAGAGATGATTTGATCGAACCATGAGTTTGCCCGTCATTGTACTCGGAACCGGTGGTCACGCAAAGGTTTTAATTGACATCCTGCTTGTCAATCATATTTCTATCCTTGGCATGACGGATGCGCAACCGGAGAAGACCGGCAGCAAGATCCTAGGCATTCCGGTCATCGGCAGTGATGACATCCTCGCCCAGTATCCACCGGAAACCATTGAACTGGCCAACGGTATCGGATCTGCGGGAAATCCGGAAAAACGCATACGGTTATTTGAACATTTGAAGGAGAAAGGTTATCGTTTCACCACGGTTATTCATCCTTCAGCAATTATCGCTATGGATGTAGTCATTGGTGAAGGCACCCAGATCATGGCTGGGGCTATCGAGCAGCCGGGATGCAGGGTCGGTGTTAACGCCATCATCAATACCGGCGCCATGATTGATCACGACTGCCATATTGGTGACCACGTCCATCTCGCTCCTGGGGTTGTCCTTTCCGGCGAGGTAAAGGTGGGCAATCGA
>PLLV01000207.1 GCA_003142295.1 Syntrophaceae bacterium | reverse complement strand
CCCTTTGTCAAAGGGGGCAAGAAGAAATGACAGTAACTCTAGATTCCCGCTTTCGCGGGAATGACGGCAGCGGAATGACAAAATTGCTGGTTTTATGCAGTTTTGCAAAGGTCTCACCTTAATAATGAAATGATGTACTCAAGGATTAACATTCAAGAGATATTGGTTCTTCCTTCAGGAGGTAGAGCATAGTGATATTCGAGTTGATAAGAAATATCTCTAAAGAAATACGTTCCGCACCCAGGAAGGTACAGCATCTCTCTGTACTCGTCTTGCTTATAGGGTTGCACAGTTTGTTCCTTGGGATTTTCATTTTCTTTTTTACAGAACTGTTCTACCGGTTGTTTTTCTCGGCAAACATCGAGAATTTTTTCTATGTCCGGCAGGCGGGGCTGTTCCTTTTCTGTCTCGGCCTTTTTAATCTTGCTATTATCGTGAAAATGAAGAGCCACTATTACTTCGTTAAGGTTATAATAGCCACAAAGGCCCTGGCCTTTCTGTTTCTTGTCTCCCACGCGCATCTCGCTGCGTGGCCGCCCATCATATTCGCAGCGGCCATGGGCGATGGGGTCATGGCCCTGGTTCTGATCTTCTTTTATCGTAGGGCAGGCTTCAGCACTGAAAAAGGGTGAGATCACGAAGGAAGGTGTGTCCTTTAAGATTGAGGCAGAGTAGGCGCTTCTTGAAGTTCCCTAAAAGACAAATAGAAATATCAGTGACGTGAGAGAGAGGATCACCAGGTGACCTCTGTATATTATTTTAGGCAGTGAATATTTGGCGGCTATGGACTTCAACATGAAAAGAGAAAGGATAGCGCCTGACAAGGTGATCAAAGGGATAAGCGCCTTCAGCGTCCCCAGGTTCGGCGTAACTCTTTCAGCGGGGATGACGCCGCCAAGTCCTGCCATATCAATCAGCCACGGAAGCAGGTTGTGCCCGTTGTAAACGAACTCATGGAAATAGATGTTCAGAAATCCTGCAAAGGCGAGAAACAGGTAGACGTGCCCCACGTGAACAAAATGCTCCCGCCATCCGTTATCTCTTGGAAATCCCGAAGCCACTAAAGCCAGTGCTGTGAACAATGTGAGAATAAGGCAGGGGAGCGCGGCATCCCTGATAAACGTTCCCGCCCCCTGGAAGAAGACGGGATATTCCGTCGCGTACCTGTCGAGAGGTATCAAGGAAGGCAGCTTTACTGCAAGAACAGAACCGACGATCAGGATTGTGAACATGGCGCCCGGCACTTCCCATCTTTCTCTCGCCATCATTTCCTGCCAGGGAAGACGCGCATCGATACGTACGGATTTATGGGTGCAGTTCTTCAGGCAGGAGAGGCAGAGGACACAGTCTTTGGTTGCCTTAGCGGCTGACGGATGGATGCCCATGGGGCAGTTTTTGTCTTTCACACAATCCTGTGTAGTGCACTGACTCGAACAGACATTGCTGTTGCTTCCCAACTCCACCAAGGAAAGGGCAGCAAAATGACCGACCACTTTCCCAAGCGGACAGATGTGCTTGCACCAGGAGCGCCTGCCGAAGAGGGAGGTGGTGATGACTGCTCCGCCGAGGATCGTGAGAAGAAGGCCGCTTGTCGCCCGCGCTTCGGTGAACATGTGACTTGCATGTTCCATCATGAATATGACGACGAAGCCGGCAATCCCAATCCATATACCATGTCGGATCAGAAATGCGGGGATCGCCAGAAATTTTGTCCGATTGGAATTAATGCCGTTGGCAATCACCGGCAAGGGACAGTATCCGCACCAGCTCCGCGCGCTCACGGCGATGGAGAAGATGATAAAAGGCCACCATACGGACCAGACGACAAGATTTGCCAGGTTGTTCTTTTCCGGCCCCAGGAGTGTGTAGAGGATTATACCTATCATGAACGGGACGGTGAGGAACTGGAGACCAGAGGGAACGAAGCGATGATGGACAAGGGTGTCGAGGAATGGGAGTCTCAGGAGGTTTATTTTTCCGGTGGTGGAAAAGGCCGGGAAATTAACAAAAATCTGCCGGTCAGTGATTTGCTTGCCATCCGTGATGGCAACTGCCCGCTCAATTACCTGGTGTAGTTCATCGACGTTCAGAGGCCAGTCGTGATCCACCAGGGCGTTTAACGCATCGTTGGAAAACCCCGTGACATTTTTGTTGAACTTTCTGTTGAACCCTCCAAGAAGGCTTTCAGCTATGAATGGAATATCCTTTTTTCTATCCCGCAGCGGCTTCAATCGGACGACCGCGCTGCTCAAGAGGGTGAGGAATTCCGGGATGAGGCCTGCCTCCGGCCCTCGATTCCGATCATCACCCGTAGTTGCAATGATGCGTACCCTGCTCGTGAGGCTGTCGGTTTCGCCTTTCCTCGTAAATCGATGCTCCATAAGGTAATGCGCCAGTAGTCTCTGAATCCTGGGAGCGAGATGTTCAACGTTTTCCAGAATCAGGGTTCCGCCGTCGGCAATCTCCAGGTAGCCCCGTCGAATCCCACTGGCATAGCTGACAACTCCGGGCCCGTGTCCGAACAGGGCCGACTCCTGAGCGATTTCCAGGTGCACTTCGTCCCTTGTTGCGAGGCGGCCTTCCCGGGCTTCCCGCTGTACCGGCGGCGGATTGTCGCACTCCAGGTGAAGGAGCGGCCGGGCTGTGTGCCCGTTGTGATAATGTATCAACCTTGCCGCCAGAAACCTGCCACTGCCTCTTTCTCCGAGAATTAAAACATTTGCGTCGCTGTTTGCCAGTTGTGCGATTGTCCTATTTATATCTTTGACCCACTTCGTATTTCCGAGAAATTGACCGACTTCCGAAGGCCTCGGCACACTGAGGAGACTGGCAATAACATCCCTGCTCTCAACATCTTTAACCTGCTGAATGATGTCCTTTTTCACCAGCCGTTGCGCCAGCAAGCGAAAGAAGGCGCTATTTAATTCCTGATAACGCTTTCTCAACTCATCAAAAATGTCACGACTCAACTCGATTACGCGCACATCCGTAATTGCTTTGACGTTGGCAGTGCGCGGTTGACCGGTCAAAAGGGCGATCTCTCCAAAGATATCTCCCTCCGTCATCGTTGAAAGGGTATATTCAACGCCCTCATCATTGGTCGAGGTGGCCGCCGCTCTTCCACTCAAGATCATGAACATGGAGTGGCCCGGATCGCCGCGATAGATGATGGTTGTATTTGCAGGGAAGGTGTTACTAATCAGGCGCGGTATAATAGCGGCAAGGGTTTCCGTTGGGAAATCCTTGAAAAGAGTGAATTTGCGAATGTCTTCTACGGTAATCATTTCGCTCCATGCAGAGCTGGTCTTACCTAAAAGATGCTTCTTCGCCAAGAGATTAGACACTGGAAGTGTCAGTTATATTCGTTCCCCGCACTGATTACAGAACATGGATTTTGGCAGGTTTTCAGTGCCGCACTTTGGACATTTGAGGGACTGAGGTTTCTGTTCTATGGCGTGGCCGCACTGCACGCAAAATTTCGCATTGGGAGGAAGATTCTTGCCGCACTGTGAACACTGCTGAAAGACAACGATCTGGTGTCCGCAGTGGGGGCAGAACTTGGCTTCTTTAGACACATTTTGCTGGCAGTCGGGACAGTTGAAAGTTTCCGGTGTCGAGGTCTGCTGGGTCGGTGAACTCTTAAATGCCTCAGCGAACATGGCCGGCATCATGAAGCCCATGCCCATGCCAAATCCGGCTCCCGCCTGTCCCTGGGATTGGGACGCTGTCTCCATGGCCATGGCCGCCTTCATCTTCAAGAGCTTATTGAGGTCATCAAAAATCCCGAGGCGGCTCTTNNAGGCCTAAACCAAAGTGAGAAAAATCTTCTTCGAGGGCCTTTTTCAGGTCAAGAGCGAGCTCATCGTACTTTGCAGGAAGGTTAAAGATGGTATCGATATGATTTCCCATGAAGTCGTTGAACCGGGAGACGATTACACGGTTAAGGTATTCTTCAATGGCATCAGCAGTAAAGACTCCCTGGGTTCCGACAAGGCTGTTTATGAGTAGAATCGGCTGAATAACCTGGATGTTAAAAACCCCGAAGGCCCTGAGACGGATGAGACCAAGCTCGGAATCCCTGAAGGCGACGGGATCGCGTGTCCCCCATTTCAGATTGGGGAAGACTTTCATATTGACGAAGTAAACTTCTGCCCGAAGCGGGCTGGTCATTCCCCAGGGCAGGCTGAGCACCTTTGTCAAAATGGGAATATTGGCTGTTTGCAGCGTGTGTCTGCCGGGGCCGAATGCGTCGTAGGCCTTGCCGTTATAAAAAAAGACCGCGGCCTGGCTTTCCCGAACGGTCATCTGGGCGCCGTACTTGATTTCGCCGGATCCACCTTCGGGGATTCTGTGAACCAGCTCTTTTCCCAACTGGTCAAACCATTCGATAACTTCCAAAAATATTAGATTGTTGGTTCCCATATATGTGGTCCTTCAAAAGTTTTTCTTATCTTGCCAGTATGTTTCTTAATCTTTAAAGCCTCTCATGACAAGTTGATGAGGCCTGCTTTCAACTCGGGGTATGATAGGCAAGCGCCGATGGGATGTCAAGGACAAAACAGAATATGTAAGTTGTAGGAGATTAAATTGTCACGTTTAAACTAAAGTATAGGGGAAGTTTAAATATAGCAACTTTTGTTGACCTATAGTCGTCAAGTGAGAATATTTTTAAACCAAAAAAATCGGATGTAAATATTCTGGTTGCGAAATTGCTCTAGTTACAATTTCGTTACATTCAAATACAAATGAACAAAAATGTTACAGACGAACAGATGCTTTCTGAGAGCTAACCGAGAAATCCTCTTAAAAACAAGTAGTTGTAAGACTTGTCCCGCCTGGCATTGAAATTGCCTATCTTTTGATAGATTTAATTAAATCATATAGGGGGGTGTGTATATGAATTCAGGTGATACTGCGTGGGTACTGGTATCGACAGCACTTGTTTTTTTTATGGTTCCCGGATTGGCGCTTTTTTACGGGGGCATGACAAGGAGAAAGAACGTCCTTTCCACTCTGATGCAATGCATCATCGTCGTGTGCCTGATCAGTGTCCAGTGGGTATTATTTGGTTATACACTGGCATTCGGACCCGATTCAGGCTTTGGAGTACTTGGAAATCTCGACTT
>PLLV01000075.1:7519-13455 GCA_003142295.1 Syntrophaceae bacterium | reverse complement strand
CTGTAATGTTGCATGCCTACTATTTTCTATCCATGCTACTGTTCAATTGGAAATCCGCAAATCCGCAAACATATAATTGCCATTTAATGATGGTTGCAGTATAAGAAATATAGATTTGTTAAATAGGGGGTATTTCTATGCAAGCCATGCCTATAAGAATCTTCCTTGTCCTGTTCATACTTGCTTTAATCTACCCATCTTCATTGATTGCCGAACGCATACAATCACCGCCTGATATCAAGAGGGAGTCGGCAGAAGTCTTACCCGGATTGATTGCCACCCCGGAGCGGCGGACAGCCCTCGTTATCGGCAACAGCACTTACAGCTCCGGTCCCTTGAAGAATCCAGTTAACGATGCCGCTGATATAGCCGCCATGTTGAAGAAACTCGGCTTTACCGTTACGCTCAAGAGAAACGCCAGATTACAGGAAATGGACGAGGCTATGGAGGCGTTTGGCAACCGACTGAAGAGGGGCGGCGTGGGTTTGTTTTACTATGCGGGCCACGGAGTGCAGGTTAATGGAACGAATTACCTGCTGCCGATTGGTGCGAAGATAAACAAGGAGGCAGACGTCAAGTATCAGGCTGTCGATGCCAATAAAATCCTCGATGAAATGGCAACCGCTAACAATGGTCTGAATATTGTCATGCTCGACGCCTGCCGGGACAATCCCTTCGCCCGCAGCTTCAGAAACGCCTCAAGGGGGTTGGCCATCGTCAGTAGCGCTCCGTCGGGCACCTTCATTTCCTATTCCACCAGTCCCGGAAACGTAGCCCGGGATGGCGACGGGCGCAATAGCCCTTACACGGCGGCGTTGATCAAGTATATGCAGGAACCTGGACTGACCATAAGCGATGTGTTTATCAATGTGCGCACAAAGTTAAAGAAAGAAACGGGTCAGGTGCCCTGGGAATTATCTTCTCTGGAGGGACAATTCTATTTTATGCCCGGATCGGCCAGGAAATCAGCCGATACAGTTTCCACAGGGAAAGCGACAGTGGAAAGGGATGAATCATCCGTATCGACGACAGCAGCCACGGATGATCTCGATGACGAGCAGAGAAAAGTTGAGTTGGAGAAGCAAAGACTGGAGAAAGAAGAAGCGCTTCTTACAGAAAAGACGACATTGGAGGAAAAGCGGCGGCAGCTGGAGGAAAAGAAGAAACAACTGGCCATGGGGAAGCGACCTTCTGCCTCCGCAGCCAATGAGATCAGAAGGGATGGCCGTTTCATTGCCTATGACAATGGGACGGTTCTGGACACAAGTACGACCCTGATGTGGGCGGCGAGAGACAATGGGAACAATATCAACTGGGCGAACGCCAAGACCTATTGCGAGAATTATCGCAGGGGCGGTTATACGGACTGGCGGATGCCGACGCAGGATGAACTGGCGGGGTTGTATGATGCAGGCAAATCGCAGCAAAATGAATCTTCTCCTAGATTGCCACTGCATCTTACAGAATTGATTGATGTTACTGCTTGTTGCCCCTGGGCGTCAGAGACACGCGGTTCCGACGCCGCCCTCTTCATTTTCGTCAATGGCAAGTGGCGCTGGGGTCCCCAGTCACACGACAGCTACACCCGCGCACTTCCAGTGCGTTCTGGAAAATAGATTATTTGGTCATTTGGTTCTTTGATCATTTTCTTTTGGATATGCATCGCAACCACACACCTTTCTTTTATTAATCTGCAACATTGTCAGTTAGAGTAGGGTGTGGATAAGTAGGTGTAGCCTGTAAATTTTTTCCACCGGCTAATTCCGGAAAACTGATAAGGGAAAATTTTGTCCGTTCCTACCTGCCATGTTGATTTTCAATCGAGCTCATCCATAAGATATTTCAACCATTAATAAACAAAACCTGGGCGCTCTGAAAAAGGCATCTTCTTCAGCATGGAGTAAAACCGGATGGTACTCTAAGTTTAATTGTGGTAAACTTCTTTGAGAAGGTTGGAGGTTAATTGTTCTAGGCTGTGTAAGAGAATTTGTTTAGGGAAGTTGCCCTTATCAGGCAGCGCAGAAAGGAGCAGCAGCATGATCAAGCATGTCGTCTTCATGAAATTCAAGGCAGTGGTTACCGAAAAAGATATAGCGGACCTGGAGAAGGCCATGGCAAAGCTGCCAGGAATAATTCCGGAAATCAAAGAGTACCAATTCGGCCGTGATATCGTACGTTCCGAAAGATCATACGATTTCGCTCTGGTTTCCGCTTTTGAAGATCTGGAGGCGCTGAAGCGTTATCAACCGCATCCGGACCATCTTCCCGTCCTCGCGAAGGTGAAGGAGATGTGTGAAAACATTCTGGCAGTGGATTTCAAAGTATGACGACAGCCTTTTCCAAGAACCTACTCTTGACGCCTTTGTAAGAGTTCCATAATTTTGTTAATCCCGCGACGGAGCTGTGTCATAATAGGGGGAAAAGTCATTCAGCGTCCTGCGGGAGTCTGTAGAGATTGGAGACTAATGGATTCCCGTTTTCACGGGAATGACAAAAGAAATAATTCAAGCCGGAATGGGGAGGTCTTTTTCCTAGGAACCTTCTTTCGGGTGTTGGAAAGGTGGCGGTGTCAGGTGGGACACCATGGCAGGAAATTTCTGCCCCATGTAGCGTTCAAACTGCAAGCTCGCTTCGCTGAGCATGTCCAGGTTTATGCCGGTCTTCACACCCGTCTCATGGAGCATATTGACGGTGTCTTCCGTGGCGATGTTTCCTCTGGCGCCAATGATGAAAGGGCATCCCCCCAGCCCTCCGAGAGACGTATCGAAAATGGAGACCCCCTCGTTGATTGCCGCCCAGACATTAGCGAGCCCCAGGCCGCGCGTATTGTGAAGATGAAGGGAAAGCGGCACTGCCCCTGCAATTTCCCGCACACGTTTTACGAGCTTTCTAACTTGCGATGGATTAGCCATGCCCGATGTATCGGCAAGACATATTTCGTCCGGTTCTTTTTTCAGGAAATCCTTCAACAGCTTTATAACTTTAGCTGCAGGAACATTTCCCTCGTAGGCACAGCCGAAGGCGTTCATCACTCCTGCCCTTACCTCCATACCTTCACCGTGCGCCTTCTCTATGAGCAGCCCGGCTTCCCTCATCGCCTCCGCAATGGACATATTGCTGTTTTTCCTGCTGTGCGTTTCGCTTGCGGACACATAAACGCCTACGTGCGGAACCCCGCACCGCATGGCGCGTTCTAGGCCTCTCTCGTTTAAGACCAGCGCCGCATAGATGACATCTTTCCTGCGCCTGATCATGCTCCAGAGTTTCTCTACATCTGCCATCTGCGGAACCAGACGGGGATTGACAAAGGATGAAACCTCGATGCGTTGGACTCCGCAATCGGTCAATGCATTGATTAGCTTTATCTTCTGATCGGTGGAGACGAGTTTCTTCTCGTTCTGGATGCCGTCTCTAAGGACGACCTCGTGGATTTCAATCTTTCGTGGGAGGCGGCTTGGCATAGACTTGTTCGGTATGCAAAAATAAACAGGGGGAGAATAACCTCTCCCCCTGCGTTAAACTTCTGGATTCTACTTCTTCCAGGCCATGGGCCCCCATTTTTCAGGCAGAATGGCTTGGGGGGACCATTCGGGAGGCACCAGCTGTCCCGGTTTTTCGCCCACTTTCTGAATGAGTTTGGCGAGACCGGGACGTGCGAATTCCGGATGACCTTTTTTCATTGTCCGGCCATTGTAGACGGCTTCGGAACGGAGCCTGCGGCCGATGGTCTTTTCCATCTTCCCTCCCAGCCAGAGGACACGGTCGACATTGTAGCCATGCTCAATGCCCAACTCGTCAATCATCACGATCAGATCCTCCAGGGTGATGAGACCCACGTACCTCGGATCCTTGTAATAGTATTCGCCCGTTCCCCGAACTGGGCAGTCATCGAGGAAATTGGCAGGCTGTCCGCCCAGACCTCCAAGGGTTCCCTCAAAGCGGCATATGCCGGCATGAAGGGCCGCAAGGATCGATGCGGAAGCAACACGTTTTGTCTCATGGAGATGACATAAATGGGCCTCGGGATTGGGCATCGCATCCATGACCATGGAGAAATAGCGATAGACCTGGGCCGCTGAAGCGGAGCCGTCGTGGTCGGCGTGCTCGATGTCATGGGCGCCGATAGATAAAAAGCGCTTTGTGAATTCCACGGCGTCCTTGAGCTCCGTGGCGCCGGTGATGGGGCTCCCCCAGATGGTGCTCACGGTACCGCACATCTTCATGCCGGCGTCGGCGGCCTTCTTGATGCAGCGCTCCGCCTCTTTCCAGTACTGGGTCAGCGTCGTGCCGGAGTTGGCAAAATGGTGTTCCGGATCAGTGGAGACCATCATCAGGACACGATCAGGGCCGATCCCTCTTTTCCTTAGTTCAATCGCCGCATCAACAGCGGGTTCGCGGATGGTCACAGCGGTCATCATAAGCTCATCGTATTTAACCCCTGCCCTTTCGCACCGTTTTTTGAACGCATCACTCCTGAGGGCGGTAAGAACCTGCTCAGCGTCTTTGAACTGGGGAATACCTTCCGGGTTACCCAGGTTGGTTACCTCGATCTCCTTCGCACCAGCCAGGATCATCTCCTGGGCATAAAAGATCTTGGCGTTAGTAGATATGAATTTTTCTTCATGCTGGAAACCATCACGCACGGTTATGTCACCGATGGTTGCCTTCTTTGGCATTCTGGGAAAGATTTTCCAATAATCATATTCCGTCATAGAAAAATAATGACCTCCTCAATTTTATTATTTATTAAGTACAACGTATCTCCGGGTGAAAGAGCGTTATTCTCCCTTGAATACGGGTTTACGTTTCTCCGCAAAGGCCGCCAGCGCTTCCAGTCGATCCTTCGTCGGGATAGTGCCCTCATAAGCCTTGGACTCAAGCGGCAGCGCCACTCCGAGGCTCGCCTCAGAACCGTAGTTAATGGCAAACTTGGCCTGGGCTACGCCAATGGGGCCGTTCTTGGCGATCTCCCTTGCAAGTTCGAGCGCGGCTTCTATCAGCTTGTCGGGCTCCACAACCCTGCTGACAAGACCGATCTTAAGAGCCGTGTCGGCATCTATTCTTCTCGCCGTGAAGATCAGCTCCTTCGCCTTTGCCACACCGACAATTCTGGGCAGTCTCTGTGTTCCACCGGCGCCGGGGATAATCGCGAGACTCGTTTCCGTAAGTCCCATCACCACGTTCGAAGAGGCAATCCTGAGATCACAGGCCAGCGCCAGCTCCGTCCCACCGCCAAAGGCAAACCCGTTGATGGCTGCGATCACGGGAACGCGGACCTGCTCTACCGCCGTGAAAGTGCTGCGTATCGTGAAGATGAAGCGGCGGACCTGGTCGTCTGACATTGTCCTTCTTTCCTTCAGGTCTGCGCCTGTAGAGAACGACCACTTCTTGGCATCGTCACCCGCTTTGGCGCCGGTGATGATTATGCAGCGGAGACTCATATCAAAATTGGCTTCCCGTATGGTGTCGGCCAGTACAGCCAGAAGATCGAAGTTAAAGCAGTTCATAGCCTCAGGACGATTCAGCGTGAGAATAAGGATGCCCTCATCAGTCCTTTCTTTTAACAGTATATCTGCCATAGGAATACTCCTCCTTCTTTCACTCTTCAAACAGGATTAAACCTTCAGATCACCCCAGTCTGACTTGTCTATAGGTACGCGATAGCAAAGTTCCAATGACCTGCCCAGCTTTTCCCGCGCTTCGCTGTAAGTGATGACACCGTCATGGAACAAGAGCGACCCCGTCAGGAAGGGATGCCCTTCGGCATCATAACGTTCTATCATCATCTGGCGGAACTTAGCCATTTCTTCCTCATTAACCGTTTGTCCTCTGTCGACGATATTCTTTCTGCGGACGCTCTCCACGATGAATCCAGCTGTCCGGCCGGACATAACCGTAGTGCGGCCTCTCATATTTGTATAACAGAAGACCGGTCT
>PLLV01000075.1:0-7509 GCA_003142295.1 Syntrophaceae bacterium | reverse complement strand
CCGCAACGGATCATCCATTCCGTAGCCTTTCTTGCCGCTTCAATATAGATAACACCACTCCCGTTGGATGCAATGATACCTACGGGCATACCTTTTAGCCACATCTTGCCGGCTACGACAGTTTCACCGCGGTTGAGGCCATATGTCGGTTTGTATTCATGGAAATAGCTGTCATCAGCAAGACACTTAAGGGTGTCCCTGATATTGATTGCATTATAGGTATTGATGGGGGTGCAGCGCATCATATCCTTGTAGTCATATCTTGGTTCCAAGGTTTGTATGCGGTCGCAGTAAAACGTCTGGGATGGTTCAAACTCAACGATATCTCGCAACTTCTGGATCCCCTCTTCCTGGGATGTCACGAAATGGTCGCAACCTCCGGAGTGCTGGGTGTGAACATAGGCGCCTCCCAGGTCTTCCATGGACACGGTCTCACCGATGGCGGACTTCACCATAGGGGGACCTGCCAGGAAGGCAAAGGCCAGCTTTTCTATCATGATTGATTCGGAAGCGAGATAAACGATATAGGCGCCGCCCGCCGTGTTTCCGCCAGTGGAGAGGGTGTACTGTTTGATTCCCATGGAGGACATGCGGCACATATTATAGAACATGCTGCCAAAGTGCCCGTCGTCAGCAAAACAGCCCAACTGCAGGGGAAGGTTGATGCCACCTGAGTCGGCAATGTATACGCAGGGTAATCGGAGGCGTTCGGCAATCGCCTGGGCCCTCATATGCTTTTTCAGAGTGATCGGAAAATAGGTTCCCGCCGCATAGCGGTTTTCATTGGCAAAGATCATACAATCCTTTCCATGAATGACACCTATGCCGGTTACCAGCCCGCCGCCGGGGATGTGCCCTCTTTTCTCTGATTCGTAGATCTCTCCTCCGTAGAGTTTTATCTGTCCGATGTTGTAGCCTGCATCGAGGCCAAGCTCAAATAACTCCGTACCCGGATCGATCAACATCGAAATTAGCTCGCGCATCGGTTTCTTGCCCTGCTTGGCAAGGCGCTTGAGCTGCTCCTCACCACCGATGTTATAAGCCTCTTCACGGTGAGTCAAGAGGATAGCGTCCTGTTCCTCCCAATGTTTCAGGTTGTTGTCGTCCCCTGCCAAACCTTCTTTTTTTTCTTCCGTCATTATAATCCTCCTCGACGCTCCCCGGATTGAATGCCAACCTGAGAGCCTTTAATACTTCAGAAAACTACCTTCCGATAACGTAGCGATACGGGTCTATCTGATCCCTCAGGATTGATAGCTCCTTCGCCGTCGGAGGTTTGTTCTCCACGATCTTCTTCGCCGTCAAAAGTTCAAACCCGCAATTATCCTGAACATCCTTTTCGGAATAACCCGGATTGACCGCTATGATTCTCATCCTCTTTGATTCCGGTTCAAAGTCCATCACCGCCATATTGGTAATGATCTTGTAAGGACCGGTCCCCAGCGGAAGGCCTGATTTTGCCCGTGAATCGCCGCCCGTAAGCCAGCCTGGCGTAGTGATAAATTGACACTTCTCGGCAAATCTCTTGCTATCCTGGGGTGTCATGACGAGCATTCTCCAACAAAATGAGGCAAGGTCATTGGCACCGCCACTCCCCGGGAATCGAACCTTCGGTTTTTGATGGTCAGGACCGATTCTCGTGGAATTCAGATTCCCGTACATATCGATCTGGGCACCACCGAGGAAGGTGTAATCGATCATTCCGCGACAGCACGTTTCCATAATTTCACACATGCCGCTCGCCATCAAGGCCTTCCAGGTCGTTCTGGAATCTCCCACGGATATGGGCATTTCAGGGATCAAGGGTGCCGCCCCGCCGGCCTCAAAAAGGATTACCAGATTGGGTGAGTGGGCCTTCTGCGCAAGCATCGCTGCCGCATTGGGAGCTCCAGTTCCAACTACAATAGAAGCCCCATCTTCTAACTCTCTTGAAGCGGTGCATATCATCAGTTCCATGGTATTATAGTCAGCCATACCGTATATCCTCCTTAATCTCTCGCTTTGACAAACATGAATTCTTTGTCCCTGAGTTTCAGCAATTTGTGTATTCCGCCGTTCTTCTCGATATATTCAAAGTGATCCTTGCAGCTGTAAATATTCTTTTCGAGGAATTTCTTGAACTCGACCGGATCCTCTTCCACCTTCATCCATTCTCTTATGTGTTCCTCGTCGGAGAAATATTCCGCATACATATTGCCGGGATAACTGCCATAAGGGACCTGACATACGGCATCAACACACCAGTAAGGAATTACGGTATAGCTCGGATCTCTACGTATCTCGTCATTGGAAATCAGCCTTTCACAGGTGATAATCAGATGCTTGGACGCCCTTGCCACATCGAAATCGGAAACGGTGATGCCCCTCGCACGGCAATTGCCGTAGATATCCGACTCATGGACATGAATGGCCGACACATCCGGATAGAGGGCTGGCATGGCTGCATACTTTGTTCCCGTGAACGGGCACTCGATGATTTTGGCGCCGCTGTATTTGAATGTGTCCGTTCCCATAATATTTCTCGATGGGTAGAAGGAAACACCGGCGGCGGCGGCCTTGAAGCGTACAGAGAGCGAATAGTTGGTCCATTCACTTACCTCGACCTTGCCGCTTTCCATGTAGCGCCTCGCGTTGGGGGATAAGCCGCGTGCCTCCAGACCCACGATATAGGCAACGTCTAACTTGTTGAAGACCTCACCAGCGCACAGAATCTGAAAATCATGGGTGGATGTATGGCCTGCAAATCCCATATTCTTCCTTCCCTGCCTGACGATTTCATGCGCAACCGCTATGGGCACCCTGTTTGCCCCAAAACCGCCGAGTGTCAGATAATCGCCATCATGAACAAACTTCTCCACGGCTTCTTTTACAGACATCACCTTGGACTCCAGTTTGCGGCTTTTCGTGCGGAAGAATGCACGCGCCTTATCCGCATCGGGGTCTGTAAAGATTTTGCCAATTCCCTGATCAATCACATTCACTGGACTCTACCTCCTTTTCATTATTCTCAGCGCCTGCCCCACATGGATAATAGTGAGGATCGCTCTTTTAAAAATGTATAAACGACACCCGCCCAAATCGGCCGCTTAGACTGCCGCGCTGTCAGTGTTACTCACTTGATTAAGCAATAAGCGTTTACTTAGGGTCACACTGGTTTCTTTATCTTCTACAGATCAACGAGACAAAAAGTGCTGAAAAGAGTGAAATTTTTTAAATAAGACGCTCTATTAGTTTTCTTCCTTTTTATTATAACTTGGGAGTAATTATTGAAAATTTATAACTGCGTCTATCGTACGAAATAAAGAGGGAAAGCAATATTAAAAGGTTTATAAATAATATTAAGATAAAATTAATTTCATGTAAGGAGGAGTTAGAATCAGCCTTCGTAATCGCTTCAGTTCAGTTTTCATAGAAAAGAAAATACGACAATCTGTGAAGAAAGTATAGCATTATCTCCAAAATCGGCCCAGAAAGTCGGGGGCGACCGTCATCCGATCGTATGGAAGCAGAAGGATCTTTTCATTATGATGTAAATGAAAACCAAGTCTCCTAATCATTCAGGAGAAGACCGTTTTCTATGACTAAAGGCGCCTTCTTTCTTTAATTAAGGAGTAAAGTCATTCGTGTCATTGAGCTTCCATAATTTACGATTATTCGGCTGAACTTAATTTTTTCTAAATATTACTTATAAACCTTTTAATATTGCCTTTCATATTTTTTTCCCATACAAGACTAACCATGAAGCTTCCCGCCTATAGACGGGCGCTTGCGGGCAAAAAATTGGACGCAATCTTTTCGTCTTGCAGTATTTTAAGGTTCTTTATCACTAATGCTTGCAAAGTTAGCAACGATATGAGATATGCCTTAGCGTCGGCAATAGAGGGGAAGTTGAAAACATCTCAAAGGGTTCATATTGGTGACAAATAGAAAATCCTGTTTCTGCTTATCATCAAATCTCTTACACCTCAGCGTTTCTGCCATGAACAAACGTTCTATGTCTATGAGCCTTGCCAAATCCAGAATAGACCCGGCGGCATATCTTCTGTCCGCTACAAAATTAGGCTATACCTGTTGAGTTTTATTAGATAGATTTATGGGGACAAGTAATATTGTAAGTCTACATACCGCTTAAGAGTGGCTGAGTTAGTTCGGCTGAATGTCAAAACTTAATTACCTTAAGGAGGGAGTCAAGATGACAACACCTATTCAACAAAAGATTCGTGACAAAAAGAGAACACCCCAACAGATTTTGGATATGGTCAAGCCCGGAAACTGGATCCAGCCAGGTTCGGTTGGCGGTGATTCAACAGAATGTATGAAGGAGTTGGCAAAGAGGGTCGGTCCAAAATTGAAGGACATTGAGATTTGGAATTATGCTAATTTTTTCCCTCATCCTGAATTTCAGGCAGCAGACCCCATGCAGGAATTTCACTGCTTCCATGAGTATTTCTTCTTTCCCTGGAACCGCAAGGCCAGAGATACCAACAACGTAACGGACTGGGCACACTGGGGATGGGCAATGGGCATGTGGTTCTGCCATTATCGTTTCACTAATGCGATAAAGGAAAACCGCGGGTTTGACTGGTGGTGGAATGCGGCATCGCCCTTTGATGAGCACGGCTTTGCCAACTTCGCTTATGGCACGAACAACGCCAATATCTTCGGCCAGTGCGCAAAGAAGAAAGTCATAGAAGTGCGTGCAGACTATCCCTGGGCCGAAGGCGGCCGCTTTAACACCATTAATATTGATGACATCGACTTCTGGGTCGAAGTGGACTGCGAGAAATACAAATGGCCACAGATCAATGAAAAGGCCATAAAGGCGAAACCAGAGGAAGAGGCCATTGCCAAACATGTCATGACCATCATGAGGGACAGAGACAACGTCCAGCTTGGTATCGGATCACTTCCATCCGCCTGTGTCGGCGCCATGGCCGATGCCGGATTCAAGGATCTCGGTATCCACACGGAGATGCTCAATGCCGGTCTCATCAAGCTGATCGAATCTGGCCAGGTAACCAACAAGTACAAGACCCTCCCCGCCGACCGCGGCAAGAGCGTCTATACCTTTGCTTTCCCCGTTGATGTGAAGTGGTACTATGACACAATCCACCGGAACCAGAACCTGGCGGTCTATGACATCAGTTACACCAATAACCTGCATAATCTCACGAGGCTCGACAACATGATCGCCATTAATAACTGCGTGGCTGTCGACCTTCTCGGACAGCAGTGCGCCGGTTTCTATGAAAAACGTCCGATTTCGAGCTCCGGCGGTTACTTCCATTTTGTGTCCTTCTGCGCACAGTCGAAAGGCGGACGCGGTGTCGCCTCCATGACTGCGAGGAGCAAGCACGGCACCTCGAGGATCGTTCCCTTCCTGCCTGAAGGATCATCGGTGGATGTCCCTGCTCAATTAACGAATTATGTTTGTACGGAGTACGGTATCGTGAACCTGCGCGGTCTGTCCGGTTATGAAAGAGCGACAGCGCTGATCTCCATTGCCCACCCCGATGACCGGGAGATGCTGGAAAAGGCAGCAAAGGAGAATGGTCTCCTTGCCCCGAAATTCCCCGTATCCATGATGCCGGTTGAGGGTAAGACCAGACGGTATCCATCCTACTCAGACAGACGGAACTACAAGATGGGGTTACACGGTGAGACATCTGGATTCGATTGGGATCAGGGTTATCAGACAGCAAAATAAGTTGTTTCGCGTTATACGACTTGAAAAGCCCGGACTATCCGGGCTTTTCGAGTTAAGTTGCCAAAGCCAGTCAATTTAGACTTCCGTATGCGGCTTCGACAGCTGGTTAAATAAATCTCAATTTATCAGGAGGTATTTGTGTATGGCGTTAGATTTTAATTTTACAGATGAACAAAAGATGTTGGAGGAAAGCGTTTACAAGTGGGCTGTCAGCTGGCTGGAGCCACAGATGGAGCATCTATATGAAGTGGACGAGATGCCCCCGACACTGTTCAAGGAACTTGGAAATCTGGGTATCAACGGAATCGTCTTTGAGGAAAAGTATGGCGGTACCGCTCTGGGATATGTAGAGACGCTCCTCGTTTATGAAACGATCGCGCGGGTAAGCAACGCCCTGTCCATGACCGTCGGAGCAAGTCAAACCCTTTGTTTCGACAACTTCAGGCGCAATGCCACAGAAGAACAGAGGATGTCTGTCCTTCCCAAGTCCTGCACCGGTGAATGGGTCGGATGCCTCGGCATCACCGAACCGAATGCCGGCTCCGACGCCATGAGCATGGCGACAAAAGCGGAGAAGAAGGGTGACAAGTACATTATCAACGGAAGCAAGATATTCATTACCAACTCTCCCGTCGCCGATTTCATGGTATTTTATGCGAAGACCGATCCGGCAGCAGGTCCCAAGGGGATTTCCGCATTCTGTTTCGAGTTCGACAAGGTCAAAGGTGTTACCGTGGAAAAGATCAAGAAATGGGGTATGAGGACATCCCCCACAGGTCTGGTCACCTTCGAGGATGTGGAACTTCCTGCAGCGAATCTTATCGGCGGCTTGAATAAAGGCGTCGCCGTTCTCACGAGCGGTCTCTGCACGGAGAGAATTACCCTTTCCGGTTGTTCCCTCGGCAGCCAGAGAAGCTGTCTTGAGCTTAGCTTAAAGTATGCGAAGGAAAGGGTCCAGTTCGGAAAGCCCATCATTACCTATCAGGCCATGCAGGAAAAGCTAGCCAACATGTACACGGGCTACCTGGCCTCCAAGTGGATGGCATACAGCGCGGCCTCATATTGCGATTCCCTGGAAAACAAAGTTGGTGGAAAGGGCACGGACCTGGACCGCATGGCAGCCGCGGCGCTTCTCTTCTGCGGTGAGATGGGAACAAAGATCGGTCTCGACGCGATCCAGATCTTCGGCGGTTACGGCTACTGCACGGAATACCCGGTCAGCAGGCATTTCCTGGATCAGAAACTCTGGGAGATCGGCGCAGGTACGTCCGAGATCAGAAGGATGATCATAGCAAGAGAGTTGATGAGAGACGATTTCAGGAGCGGCAAATAAAAAAAGACCGAACTCTCATTTAATCTATCGGCTCATAATAAAAAGGGCGCTGCCATGGCAGCGCCCTTTTTTATTGCAGATTTAATTTGCGCCCGTCACTTAATGGGAGCGACGAAGGGTATGTACTGAGCGAATAACCAGCAGAGGAAGAAGACGAGCGGTATGTGAATAAGCATCTGTAGCACTGAATAGCCGACAAGGTCCCGGGCCTTCATGTGGAGCAGCCCAAGAAGCGGCAGCATCCAGAAGGGGTTCAGGAGGTTCGGCAGGGCCTCGGCTGCATTGTAGATCACCACCACCCATCCAAGGTTCACTTGATGCTGAATTGCCGCCTGCAAGATGTAAGGCGCCTCAATGACCCACTTGCCTCCGCCGGAGGGGATAAAAACACCCAGGATGGCCGAATAAGCGGCCACCAGAAGCGGGTAGGTTCCCTGGGTAGTGATGCTGTAAAAGAGGTCGGCCAACC
>PLLV01000164.1 GCA_003142295.1 Syntrophaceae bacterium | reverse complement strand
ACCAACTGAGCTAACGGCCCGCCCATGACATAATTTTTAAAGCTTGCCCTCTTACTAAGAAGACTCTTGAGTTGTCAAGAAAAAAAGCTGTCAGTCACCAAAGGGATTTCTCATGATTATCGTTTCGTCCCTACCCGCTCCCACGGAGACCAGCACCAGTTTCGTACCCGCGAGCTCTTGCAGTCTCTCAATATACAGCCTGGTATTGCGGGGAAGCTCCTCGATCTGCCTGGCCTTGCCGATATTCTCCTTCCATCCCTCCATCTCTTCATAAACGGGCTCGCACCGTTCCAGAAGGCGATGGTTTGAAGGAACGGATTCTGTGAATTCTCCCTGAGGCGTTCGGTAGCCCACGCATATCTTCAGTTTCTCGAGACCCGTCAGGACATCAAGTTTGGTGAGGGCGATTCCCGTTATACCGGATAACCGCAAAGATTGCCTGACCAGCACCATATCCAGCCAGCCGCAGCGCCTTTTTCTGCCGGTAGTAGCGCCATATTCGTGACCCACATCACGTATACTGTCTCCGATTGCGCAGGTCAATTCCGTCACAAATGGACCTTCTCCTACCCTCGTCGTATAGGCTTTACATATCCCGATGACTTCGCCGACAGCCGACGGCCCTACACCGGTTCCGCAGCTCGCGTTGCCGGCGACAGTATTTGATGACGTGACATAAGGAAAGGTACCGTGGTCAATGTCCAAGTGACATCCCTGGGCTCCCTCGAAAAGTATTCTTTTCCCTCTCTTGAGCTGGTCGTTTATGACCATCGATGTATCTGTAACATACGGCCGGAGACGCTCGGCATAAGCCCTGTATTCGTTGTAAATCGCTTCTGCATCCAAGGGGTCTTCCTGGAAAAGTTTCGTCAGATAAAAGTTCTTTTCCTCCACATTCATGGTAACTTTTTCCCGGAATGCCTGATCATCTAAAAGATCGCACATCCGTATTCCCACCCGCGCAATCTTGTCTTCATAGGTTGGTCCGATGCCTCTTCCCGTGGTCCCAATTTTCTTGCCGAGACCGTGAGACTCGCGGGCAACATCAAGCTTCCAGTGATAGGGCATGATTACGTGAGCTCTCTCACTCACGTACAGTTTCGTGTTGGGCGGCAAGAGCCCCCGGTTCTTGAGGCTGTCTATCTCTTCCAGAAGAACTTTGGGGTTTACCACTACCCCGTTGCCGATTATGCAAATCTTGTTATCATGCAGGATTCCTGAAGGTATCAAATGAAGGATTGTCTGTTCACCCTTTACGACGAGAGTATGGCCGGCATTGTTTCCACCCTGGAACCGCGCAATCACATCGGCGCTCTTCGCATACAGGTCAACGACTTTACCCTTACCTTCATCACCCCATTGTGTTCCAACAACAGCGACATTTCCCATTAGTCGTTCTCCTGTTTACATCTCCAGCTGAGTAACGGAGATGATGTTGGGCAGATTGCGGAGTTTATCGAGAACATCCTCATGCACCATCGTGTCCGTCGTCAGGACTACGAGTGCCTCTCCGTCGATCTGCTCACGGCTCAAGTGTAGTCTCGCTATATTGACATTGTTGTTTCCCAGGGTAGTGCCAAGATTACCGATGACACCGGGTTTGTCGTAGTTGGATACGACGAGCATATGCCCCTCCGGGATTACCTCAACAGTGAATTTGTTGACCCTGACGATTCTGAGATCCTGTCGCCCGAAGATGGTGCCCACCGCATAGCCCGCTTCCTGGGCTGTTTTGACAGTCAGCGATATCATGCTCGTATAATCCTTTGCCTCGCTGCTTCTTGACTCGACAACCCTGATGCCGCGTTCTTTGGCGATGAGAGGTGCGTTTATGTAATTAACGTTCTCATTCAGGATGGGTGTCAGCAGTCCCTTCAGCAGGGAAATGGTTATGGGAGCGACATTATAGTTCAGGATATCTCCGCTATACTCCACCGTAACTTCTTTGATGCCACCCTTAACCAGCTGCGCCTCGAACGTTCCCATTTTTTCCGCGAGGTCCAAGTAGGGCTGGATAACAGTCAGCAGTTCGGCGCTGACAGACGGGAAATTAACGGCATTTTTAATTTCTCCTCTGGTGAGAAAGTTCACTATCTGCTCGGCGATGGCTATGGCCACATTGATCTGGGCTTCGTCAGTCGACGCTCCCAGATGGGGAGTGCAGATTACATTGCCAAGAGAAATGAGCTCTTTGTTTTTTGTCGGCTCTTCTTCAAAAACGTCAAGGGCGGCGCCGGCAACTTTTCCTGAGACGAGGGCATCATAGAGGTCCTTTTCATTTATGATACCGCCACGCGCGCAATTTATCACATAAACCCCTTTTTTCATATTGGCAAAAGCCTTGGCATTGATTATGCCCCTTGTCTCCTTTGTCATGGGGGTATGGACTGAGATAAAGTCGGACTTTTGCAGCAGCTCGTCCAAAGTAACGAGGGTGATCCCCAGCTTACTCGCCGCTTCCGGGGAGATGAAAGGGTCATAAGCGATAACATTCATCTTCAGACCCATGGCCCGGTCAGCAACGATGGTTCCGACCCGCCCGATACCGATGATGCCGAGAGTCTTGTTGTAGAGCTCCGCGCCCATGAACTTATTCTTTTCCCACTTTCCCTCTTTCATGGACGCCGTGGCCTGGGGCACCTTTCTCGCAAGGGAAAACATCATGGCAATGGTATGTTCACCCGTAGTGATAGTGTTGCCTCCGGGTGTATTCATGCAGACGATACCCTTCTTGCTCGCCGCGGCAATATCCACATTATCAAGGCCTATTCCTGCCCGCCCGATTACAGAGAGCTTCTCTGCGTGGTCGATAATTTCCTTGGTGACCTTTGTCGCGCTCCTGATGGCCAGGCCATCATAATCCTTAATGATGCCTTTTAGTTCATCCGGCGTGAGGTTTGTCATCACATCTACCTCAATGCCAAGTGCGTTCTTCAGTATTTCAATGCCCTCGGCAGCCAGGGTATCGCTTACGAGAACTTTTTTCATATTTATCATCCTCCTGAATTTAATTAATGAGATATCCTGATGATCCAAATGAGATCATAATTCTTTAATTTTTTGATTATACACCTTCGCCATTTCTGCCAAGGCGTCTTTAATATCTTCCGGTTCGATCGTCGGGCCGCACCAGAAACGGAATCCCGGAGGGGCATCCCTGTAAGAATTTGTGTCGTGCGCAATATTTTTCTTGCTCAGTTCGCTGGCGATGCTCTTGAGGAACTTTGCCTGATCGTCCTTAGAGAGCTTACGTACTTTTTCACCGGTTACAGAGAGACATACGGATGTGCTCGAGCGTGTGTCCTTTGAGGCCGCAAGGAAATCGATCCAATCATTTTTCCCAACCCATTCTTCGACGGCCTTAAGGTTTTTCTCGCTCCTCTCTATGAGACCGGCCAGTCCTATTTCCTTTGCCCATTTGAGGGCATCAAGATAGTCTTCCACACAGAGCATGGATGGAGTATTGATGGTGTCGCCTTCAAAGATCGCTTTATCAATCTTGCCGCCTTTTTTCATCCGGAACACTTTGGGAAGCGGCCACGGCGGATCGTAAGTCTCTATACGCTGTATGGCTTTCGGGCTTAGGATGAGCATGCCGTGGGCTGCTTCACCGCCCAAGCATTTCTGCCAGGAATACGTCAGTACGTCCACTTTTGACCAGTCGATATTCATCGCAAAAACAGCGCTGGTGGCGTCGCAGAGGGATAACCCCTCACGATCCTTCGGAATCCAGTTCCAGTCTGGGATTCTTACGCCACTCGTTGTTCCATTCGCAACAAAGACGCAATCGTTGGACCAGTCGACTGACTTCAGATCCGGTATTTTCCCGTAATCCGCTTTCAGGACGGTGGGGTTTAGTTTCAAATGTTTGGTAATATCCGTTGCCCAACCTTCGGAGAAGCTCTCCCAGACCAGTACAGTAACAGGCCGGGGCCCTAAGAGGGTCCACATGGCCGCTTCAAAAGCGCCCGTGTCCGAGCCAGGCATTATTCCGACAAGGTAGTCCTTTGGGATTCCCAGAATATCTCTGCTTTCGGCTATGGCCTTTGCCAGTTTTTCCTTTCCCAGGGACGAGCGATGGGACCTGCCGACGGTGGCGTTCTTGAGAAAATCAAGACTCCAATTGGGCCTCTTGCTGCAAGGGCCGGAACTAAAATTTGGATTATGCATACTTTACTATCTCCCGATTTTTTTTGACAGACGTAGAAATATATCAGCATTGAAATGATTACTCAAGATTTTTTGAATTGGTTTCGTATTGACTGATGGGTTAAAAAAACATATATTTATACAATATTAGAACTGTGGATAGGGATTCTCTAATTGAAAAAGATTAAAACAGCATTTTTTTGTCAGAACTGTGGCCACCAGTCACCAAAATGGCTGGGTAAGTGTCCCTCATGTGATGAATGGAACCGGTTTGCCGAGGAAGAAATAAGAGCTATTGATCCTGCGGGTCCAGCAGGCATCCAGTTCAATGAAGCCCCTTTGCCCATCGATGAAATCGTTGCCGATGAAAAAGAAAGGATGACTACGGGAATTGCGGAAATGGACAGGGTTCTTGGCGGCGGTATTGTGAACGGATCGGTAACTCTCGTCGGCGGCGACCCCGGCATCGGCAAATCGACGCTCCTTCTTCAGGTGGTCCAAAATCTCGCGGAAAAGGATTTGAAGATACTCTACATCTCCGGTGAGGAATCGGCAAAGCAGATAAAGCTCCGGGGCATACGGCTCGGGGCCTCATCGAAAAATCTTTTAGTTCTGGTTGAGATTGATCTGGATAGTATTGTCAAACATATCAAGGAAATATCGCCGAGGGCGGTAGTAATTGATTCCATTCAAACCATGTATTCGCCGGTCCTCACGTCCGCGCCGGGAAGCGTCGGCCAGGTGAGGGAGTCATCAGCGCGTCTCATTCTCCTTGCAAAAAAGACAGGCATTCCTATTTTTCTGGTCGGGCATGTGACCAAGGACGGCTCCATAGCAGGCCCGAAGGTGCTGGAACATATGGTGGATACGGTACTCTATTTCGAGGGAGACTCCAGTCATGCATATCGTATCATAAGAGCCATGAAGAATAGATTCGGGCCGACAAATGAAATCGGCGTCTTTGAAATGAGGAACAACGGTTTGATTGAAGTTGCGAACCCCTCGGCATTTTTTTTGACGGAACGGCCGGAAGGGGCGCCGGGTTCTGTGGTTGTGCCGAGCATTGAAGGGACCAGGCCGATCCTTATAGAGATACAGTCTCTTGTTAATCCTACTAATTTCGGTATGCCGCGAAGGACGACCATCGGGGTGGACAATAATCGGGTAGCCTTGCTTGCCGCTGTCATGGATAAGATGTGCGGTTTCCGTCTCAGCGGTCATGATATTTTTATCAATGTGGCAGGCGGCATGAAGGTGGACGAGCCGGCAGTTGACCTGGGAATTGTTGCATCCATGGCTTCCAGTTTTCTCGACAAACCTATTGATAAAGGCACCGTTGTATTCGGTGAAGTGGGTCTTGCAGGCGAGGTGAGGGGGATTTCCCAGATGGACATCAGGATCAAGGAGGCAGCCCGCATGGGATTTAGGCGCTGCATCATTCCTCAGACCTCTTCTCGAAATGGATCTGCAGAAAAAAAGATGGAGTGTATCAAGGTCAACAGTCTGAAAAAACTCCTGGAGTATCTCTTCTGATTATGCCGAAAAAAATTCTTATTGTTGATGATGAAAAAGACATCGTGGATTTAATCAGTTACAATCTGGAAAAGGAAGGATTTGTAACTATCAAGGCCTACGATGGGGAAAGCGCCCTTAAACTGGTTAAGGCCAAAGGACCGGTTCTCGTTGTTCTTGACCTTATGCTTCCCGGCATGAGGGGATTAGAGGTATGCAAATTTATCCGCAAGAACCCGGAAACAGAAACGCTTCCGGTCATCATGCTCACGGCTAAAGGCGACCAGGTAGATAAGATACTGGGCCTTGAGATGGGTGCGGACGATTACGTTACCAAGCCCTTCAATGTGAGAGAACTGATTGCCAGAATCCATGCGGTCCTGCGAAGGGCGGAGGTGCGTCATGATTCAGACAAAAAAGAACAGTTCGCATACAAAGGGCTCCGCTTTGATTACAGGTCATATGATGTCAGCGTAGATGGGAAAAAGGTCGATCTCGGTCCCACTGAATTAAAACTTTTGCGATTCTTCACACAACATCCCGGCAGGGTTTACACCAGGGATCAGCTTCTGGATTACGTATGGGGAGATGAGACTTTCGTTGAGCCTCGCACGGTGGATGTCCACATCAGCCGCCTGAGGATGGCCGTAGAAAAGGATAAGGATAAGCCGCAGTATATCCTGACCGTCAGGGGGATCGGGTATAAATTTGTAGATACGAAATAAGCGTGATACAAAAGAAGACCTTTGCATAACTCCTCTATTC
>PLLV01000115.1 GCA_003142295.1 Syntrophaceae bacterium | reverse complement strand
CACCTACTTATCCTCGATTTATGTGATGGCGTTATACCCATGATTACAACTTGAAATGCACATAGATATGTCAGGATAAGCGGCAATCCGTGAGCTTATGAAAACCTTACCGGAAATCGAGATAGGGGTCATTTTATAGGAGACCCATCACAAAATAATTCAAAGGAGTGTATCCCATTAAAAAAACTCGGAGCCGTTCTTTGATGATCCCCTCTGTATACAGGTTTAAATTCTAATGTTGAGACTCCGTCTTTCACAAGGATGACAAACTCTTGTGCATATTCATCGTCTGGAACCCCTAAAAATAATTTATGCGAACCTGTTGCCAACCTTATTTTTTTGTTAAGGATATATCTCATACCTCTGCCTCCATCAGGTATCCTCACACCTTTTTCATCATACGGCGAGGTAATTTCCTGTTGTCCATCAATCTTCCATAGAGCAGCCTGTCCATCGATATTAAATACGAAGGGGAATCCCGGTTTTCCAGAAAATGAATCGTTTGACTCCCATAGATAATATCCTGTGGGTTGGGTTTTAATAGACACTTTAATAATGACAGTCGAATATCCGGTGGGGATAGCTTCATCATCCTTGATCTCAACAAATACATCCGATCTCGTACTTAGAGATTTTGCATTTATTTGTTCTAAAGCGCTTCCGCACCCCGAAAGCAGCGCTACCAACAAAGCAGAGAAGAGAATAATGGATGTTCTATTCATTCCGATACCTCCGACAACGTTTTCAGATCATGCCCATTTTTCATTCGGGACACACCAATAATGAGCAGGATTAAGAAAAAGAGTGCGCTCAGTGAAGCGACGATGACGGGAGCTACAGGCAAATCCCATTTATACGAGGCCACAATTCCAAATGTACTTGAGACAAGGCCGAGCAGCCACCCGGTAATCAGCACCTTAATAGGCTTTCGGGTGAAAAGCCGCCCAATCAGGGCCGGAATGATCAGGAAGGCAAACACCTGAAGGATGCCGGCCATCTGGACGGACTTGACCAGGACGATTGCAAAACTGAGAAAAAAAGCAAACTCCCAGAGGAATCCTCCATTCCCATTCCGGGAAAGTTCAAGAAATCTTTTTCCGAATATCATGTGAGGTACCCCAATTATGAAATACAGGATGAATGTGTATAAGACACTCTGAGGCTCAACCCATATGATATTGCCATTCAGTATCGACTTGAACTCCTCAAGTCCGTGAGGGGATCGATCAAGAATGAGAATGCTTGCGGCAAATGAAAAAATATAGAGGACGCCTATGAAGGCTTCGATATCCGTATATCGCGCTATGCGCCGGGAAAAGGCCAGGATAAAGGCCCCCAGGACGGCGAAGGCGACCGAAAAGATATACCGCTCTGTTCCCTCGTATCCGAATAGGAAGGAGAGAGCGATGCCGACTCCTACGAATTGGGCCAGGGACAAATCAACAAAGATGATCCCTCTCTCCAAAATGTGGATGCCGAAATATGCATGGATGAGGATGAGCACGACACAGGCCACAAAGGGCCATATTAAAAAGCTAAGAACTTCCATGGGAACCTCCTATTGCAGGGATGACAAAACGGTATCCATAAAGCTGAACCAATCATTTGTGCCGGGAACGGAACCTACATCCTGGGGAATGATGATAACCCTGACACTCGTCTTCTTCGACAGGGCCTCGGCTTCTTCCTTGCCGTAAGAAGGTGTAACCAGTATCCCGTCTACCTTTGTCTTCTTTATGGTCTCAATCAATTTTTCTATATGCCCCGCCGATGGCGGAATTCCCGGCTTCGGCTCAACGTAACCGACGAGCTGAAAGCCAAATTCCTTCGCCATATATTCGAATAATTTGTGATAGGACACATACCTTTTTCCTTTCAGGGATTTATTGTCCCACTGAATTTGTCTGTTTCTTAATCTTTCCTCAAAGGATGCGAGGTTTGTTCTATAAGAAGATGAGTTTGCGGGATCTACGTTTGAGAGTTCCTGAGCCATGCCACGAGCAACTCTTAGAATATTTGACGGAGAGTAGTGGTAGTGGGGATTCCCCAGAGGATGTACATCCCCCATGCTTCGGTCCGCCGTTGGCTGTTTTTCGATGACATTGACGAAGCGGGAGCAATCGAAGTTCCCCGGCTGTCCCGGTTGAATTCTGCGGTTTCTTGAAGATTCAAATAAGAGCGGGAGATATCCGATTTCAAGGTCCAGGCCATTATACATGAGGATATCCGCATCCCTCGCCGCAAGGATCATGCTGGGCTTTGCCTCTATAAAGTGGGGGTCTTGGCTTGGCTTTACAAGGACCTTAATATTCACTTTATCCTTTCCCAATTCGCTTGCCAGACTCCCGATCCAGGGCAGTGTGGCGCAAACATTTATTTTTGCATATGCCGGTGTCGAAAGCGTGACAACTAACAGAAGAGACAATAGTAACTTTTTCATGGTAGAGCTTACCTCCTAAAACTGGTGGGCCGGATGGGCGCCGATACTGAAAAGAGCCTGTAAGAAAACTTCATGGTTGACCTTGCCGTATATGTCCGATTCGTCGTGATTGTACTGAAGCCTCAGAAGACTGAACTCCGAAAATGTATAATCGATCATGGCAGTCGCCCGCCACGGCCTTCTACCGATGTCCTGTTTCGCTCCTCCGAGGGTATAATCATCCTTAAAAATACTGAGCATATCGTATCGCGCCCCGAACTCCCATCGGTTCCAGAGGTAGACACTCTGGATATAAAACCCATCCTGGTATCGCTCAAGGCGTTGCACAGTCCCAAGGCTTGTATCAGTCAGATCCCCGTACTGGGATCGATAGAGGTACTCGCCCTGTATCTTGAATCCTTGAAATTTGGATGGCTTCCACTTGTAAGTGAATTCGAAGCCGTATAACGTGGAGTCTCCTGTAAAGTCAGAATTTGCCTGAACTGTGCTTGTCTTTGTCTTGCCTGTGATGACTGACGGGCCGAAGAGTATTGTTGAGTTATCACCCACATCCAGAGACGCCTTGGCGAAGGCCGTATAGGCATGAGGACCGCCAGTCGCGTCGGCGCCGAACAGCGTCTTGTTGTCTCCCTGAAGAACTTCAACCCCCAGGATAGTATAGATAGGCAGGGACGGAAGATAAGTATACTGAACTCCTTTCTCATCAATACCCTCGTCACCAAAACCGATGAACGCCCTGTAAGGAAGAGGATTATCCACGAAGTCCCAGACATGGCTATGCTGGGAATTGAGCCTGCCGAAGCCGCTCTTGAACTTGCCCGCCTTGATCTGATGACCCGTGGGGAGAGAGGTTGTAACAAAGTAAGCTTCTTCGACAGTTGTGCCGTCTTCCGTCACAGGAATCGTTGCGTAGAGATTGAAATAAGGATCAACGGGCGCATAGATGGCAAGCTCCGCCGAATCCAGGTTAAAGCCGTTCTTCCGGTCAATTCCGTCCGTTGTGTAGCCGCGTATGGCGCGATTCTTGAGCTCGTCATTAGTTAAATTTGACGAGTAGGCGTAGGTATTAAATACCAAGGAAATGTTCGGATTGGACAGAGCGGAGCCGCCGAATAGGCCTGTTGTCCCTGCGGGTTTCTGCGTTTCCGGTTCAGTTGCGGCCACAGCGGTTTTCGGCTTCTCTGCGGCAATTTGTGTTCTGATCTGATCTTTCAATTCCTCGATAATATTTTGCTGTTCTTCTATCGTTTTTTGCTGTCTTTTTAGGGTCTCCTCCATGGCCTGAATCCTTGATTCGAGGTCAGCGCCTATAGCCTGGTTCGATGCGGCAAGGAAGATAAGGAGACTAAGCAGCATGATCCCTCTTCTCATAGAGAAACCTCCCTTCGTCTTGCAAAAATGAAAGGCGACTGTTCAAACCTCTGCATTGGTTTGGCAGTCTTCTATACTGCTCGAATTGATAGATTACGCCTGAGAAGTTAAGGGAGGTGCCCTGTAGGCAAAGGTGGGAAAAATCGGCCAGGAAATATGGATTATTTCCGCGTATGAGTAAAGATAAGAAATATCTTGCTGGAAGGCTAAACCGGCATCACCCTCGGTAGCAGCATAGCAGCACGGACCGCCTGCCACGCATATAGGGCAATCCGAGTGCCGGGAACTATCTTCGTGGTGATGAAATCCGATTATGATTATAGAGAAAATGAAAATGAGAGAAAGAAGGAATATTATCTTCTGGCGGTGCAATATTGAAAGCATATATAGATTATAAAACTATTTACTTTTTTGTAAACAATTATTTACCAGGCTTCTTTATTTCCGATTGAAAAGTTGTATGGAAAGAAAAAGTTAGACATGCAACATTTCAGGAAGCACTAGATAAAAGCCGATTTATGATTTCCAAAATAGTCCAACCATCAAAATCGCTGACGACACCTGCAACCGACCAAGTGGCGGCAGACAGGGTAAATCTTGAAGGCGAAATGATGGAGTGAATGGTCACACGTTTATTGATTTATGCGGTATTCCCTCAATGCAAGCTCATCTAAGACTTTAAGGCCACTCACTTCCATGAGTGAGCGCTGTTTTACGATTCCTATTCCCTCGGCAAACCATGTCAAGAACGTGACGTTCCCAAGCCCCTGCATTTTCATTACACGCTTCAGGACGAAGCAGTCAAATGTGCCGGCTGGAACATTGACCGTCTCCTTGCCCGTTACTTCTAATCTGTCATCCATGCTTGCATCGAAAGTTGATGATATCGTACCGGAAAGTTTGCCTTTCCCTCTGGTCTTAATGGTCCATTTCTTACCTATCTCAATGTCATACGGATACATAAGTGAAAAAGGTGGATCCAAAACGCTTGTCGCCTTTAGACTGGAGCCGTCGGCTGTGGACTCGGTCAACGAGGCACTGCCTACAATATATATTCCGTCGTCTTTTTTTATATAGTATTCGGTTTGGATAGTTCTGTGCGAGGATGTCCCGACGCTCACTTCATCTTGTCTGATATAAGTGAAGGCGGGAATACCGTTAAAAACCTCCAACCCTCCGGCTGTAAATGTTGACAGCCCATGCGCACTGCCACTCCTGTCATAAGTCCAATAATTTCCCTTATTGAGAGATAGAAAAATATCTGTGAATTTGTTTTTGGCAAGTTTAAATTTCGGGTCAATCTGGGTTGCCTTCTGCAACTCTTTCACCGCTCCCGGATAATCTCTTTTCGCTTCCAGCAATGCCCCCTGTCCAAAATGCTGATAGGCTTCCAAAGAGCCAGTCGGAACGGTTGTAACTTTTGCCAGTTCATCTTGATTGAGTTCGATATTCAAATTTTTAATCAGACCCAAAACAATCTTGTCCTGCAAATCAAAAATATTCTTCAGGTCTCCCGTGGCTTGAGCCGTATGCAGCACTCTTGCCGATTCAACATCCACAAATCGCGCCGTAAGCCGTACTGTTTCGCCGAACTTTTGAAAAGCGCCCACGACCATAATGCTTGCACCGGCTATTTTTCCCAACTTGACGGCTGTTCTTTCATCTGCCATTCCCGACCATTGAAATTTCTGCTCGTCCATCACTTTTCGCAATTGCACCCTGTCGACAAGAACAATGCCCTTCACGGCAAGCAAACTGTTCGTTATGGTTTCGGGTATGCCTGCGGAGAGCCAATCCAGGGATCTGTCCCCGTTAACATTTTCAAACGGGACGACGGCTATCGTGCTCTGAGCACCCACAGGAAGCGCGGTAAGAGTCAAAGAAAAAACAAGCATAACGAGCGATGCCGATAAAATCTTTAGTTTCATTTTTCTGCCTTCCAAAATCATCATTGATATGACCGCTATCGTTCTCACAGCGAAATCAACACGGCTTCTCCCATTGCGTCTTTGTCACGCATTCTTTTCGATAAGGCATTGCTCTTTATGTGGAGGAAAAATAGTATGGACGGTCTAGCATGTCAATATTATAATGATCACCGATTACCACTTGTACTCAAGTATAAAAAGTTAAAATAGAAA
>PLLV01000166.1:1470-6626 GCA_003142295.1 Syntrophaceae bacterium | reverse complement strand
TATTGCCTCGAAGAGGCAAAGATTTCTGTTAAGGATATAGACTACGTCGTCTTCTATGATAAGCCTTTCCTGACTTTTGAAAGACTGCTGTTAACTTATCTAACCATCGCGCCCAAGGGTCTTAAATCGTGGCTGTCTGCCATGCCATCCTGGTTGCGCCAAAAGCTTCATATTCGAAGGATCATTAATACAGAAACGGGCTACGAAGGGACCATATTGTTCACGGAACATCATGAAGCACATGCAGCCTCTGCTTTCTACCCATCACCTTTCAGCCAATCTGCCATTCTGACTATAGATGGAGTAGGTGAATGGGCCACGGCATGTTATGGATATGGCGAGGGTAANNTTTAAGGTCAACTCCGGAGAATATAAACTCATGGGGCTTGCCCCATATGGCAAACCCGTTTACAAAAACCTTATTCTTCAAGAAATCGTTGATGTAAAACAGGACGGATCAATTCGACTTAATCTTTCCTACTTTGATTTCCTCGGTGGCTTACGAATGACAAGTAACCACCTCGATAAACTATTTGATGGTCCGCCCCGCAAACCGGAGTCCCCTATTACCGAAAGAGAAATGGATATTGCGTCAAGCATCCAGGCAGTGACAGAAGAAATTATGCTGAAGATGGCCAATCAGGTCTATAAAGAAACCAGGCAGAAAGACCTTTGTCTAGCCGGCGGCGTAGCCCTCAACTGCGTCTCTAACGGCCGCATATTGCGTGAGGGACCCTTTGAGAATATCTGGATACAACCGGCCGCCGGGGATGCCGGGGGTGCACTGGGAGCGGCTTTATCTGTATGGTACAGATTCCTCGGAAACGACCGCGAGATTTATGAAGGCGAGGACAGCCAGCATGGCTCATATCTCGGCCCTTGCTTTTCCGATAGTTCCATCGCAGCTTTCCTTGAAAGCAGCAGTTATCCTTTCCAGCGTCTTGATAAAACAAACAGAGCCGCTATCATTGCAAACGAGATCGCAGCAGGTAAAATTGTTGGATACATGTCCGGTCGCATGGAATTTGGGCCGCGGGCTCTTGGGGCAAGAAGTATTCTGGGAGACCCCCGCAGGATAGAAACCCAAAGCATAATGAATCTGAAAATTAAGTATCGGGAATCTTTCAGGCCTTTTGCACCCTCCGTGTTAGAGGAAAAAGCCTCGGAATATTTCCAGCTAAATACAAGTAGTCCATACATGCTTTTAGTCGCCTATCTGCGTGAAGACAGACGGATCCCTCAATCACCACTTGACGAAGCGGCAATATTGGATCGTATCAAATACAAAAGAAGCGATATCCCCGCAGTCACACATCTCGATTATTCGGCACGCGTTCAGACCGTCAATCAACGGGATAATCGCGATTTTCATGCCGTTATCTCCGCATTTGAGAAACTTACCGGCGTCCCGGTAATCGTCAACACCAGCTTTAACGTGCGGGGTGAACCGATTGTGTGCACACCGGAAGATGCATACCGATGTTTTATGAGAACGGAAATGGATGTCCTCGTCATGGAAAACTGCATCCTCTATAAAGATGCACAACCCGCCTGGACAGAAAGTAAAGAATGGAGAGATGATCTCACCCTCGANNCTATCTGCTTTAGGATTCTGGAATCAGAAGTATATTCTAGGTTCATTCTTCTGTCTCCTTTCCATGATGGGCATAGGCTTTATCCTTGACCCTTCCCGATTCAAGCCTATCCATCATATTTGGATAAAAGCAGCGCATTTCATAGGCGGACTCATTTCCATGATGGCTCTTATTCTCATTTATTATTTGGTCATCACGCCCGCAGCGCTATTAAAAAGAATTATTGGCGGTCGGCCACTCCCTATTAAGCCAGANNAAGCACAGAAAAAGATACTGGTTATTACCGATAATCATTGTCTTACTTCTGATGAGTGCACTCATAGTCTTTACCGAAAGTAGCGCAATAGCCCCCTTCATCTATGCCCTCTTTTAGTCATGACAAAATGACAATGACGAGAATTAAAGTCATACACGTCATCACCCGCTTTGATAAAGGCGGGGCTGCTGAAAATACCTTTCTCACCGTTAATGGCCTTGATACAAACAGATATGAGGTCATTCTGATCAGGGGCCTTTCATATGAATCCAATATGGGGCCTTCTGAAACAAGAGCCGTAGAAAGCTGCCTGGAAGACGCCGGCAGAAACGGGGTTAGAATATTAACGTTTCCCGAACTTGTAAGAAGAATATATCCACTCAGTGATTTAAGAGCTTTTTTTAAGCTCATAAGAATATTTAGAGAAGAAAGGCCGCACATNNTGGCCGGGGTACCTGTCATCATTCATACTCCCCATGGACATGTCTTCTGGGGCTATTTCAACAAATGGGAAACGAAGATATACATTTTTTTGGAGAGATTGACGGCGACCATTACAGACAGAATCATTACACTGACAGGCCAGGAGAAGAAGGATCATCTCCGGTACCATATCGCCCATGAAAACAAGTTTACAGTCATTCATAGCGGTGTCGATCTGAGCAGATTTTCAAATGTCCAAGCCCATGGCGACGAAATGAAGGATGGGCTGGGAATACCTAAAGGAACGTTCGTCGTGGGAACGGTCGGAAGACTGACTGCCATCAAGGGTCATAAATATTTAATTGATGCGGCACGAAAAATTCTTTTGACAAGACCCGACATGACCTTTATATTTCTGGGCGATGGCGAGCTCATGAACGATCTAAAAACGCAGGCAGCATCATCAGGCATCTACGATAAAGTGAAATTCTTGGGATGGCGCGAGGACGTCGCGGAAGTAATGTCCACTTTTGATCTGTTCGTCCTGCCTTCCCTCAATGAAGGCATGGGAAAGGTTCTGGTCGAGGCAATGGCCATGGGCAAACCGATCATAGCGAGTGACGTTGGCGGGATTTCCGACCTCGTTAAGAATGAAGAAAACGGCCTGCTTGTCCCTTCGGAAGACGCGGAAGCCATAGCGAGGAGTATATTGATCCTGCACAGCAGCCCCATGAAAAGGAAAGAGATGGGGGAAAAGGGAAAAGCCATTGCTGTCGAATACGGTGCAGACTCCATGGTGCAGAAGATCGACCGGTTATACANNTCGGACTGCTGCACAGTATCCGCCCTGAGCAAACACGAAGGGCTCTGAATCAGAGATCTGACATCTTTCACAGCTTTCGCTTCTTATTTTACTGTGTCCTTTTCTCAGTTATCTTTCTTACGTCCGATGCCAGCGTTTCTTTTTCTGCGGACTACCAGCAGGTGGCGGCGCTTAAGGATCTGCGGACGACCTTCAGTGACGGCGCCTATGACATGGAGCAGCTTGTGCTCCTGGCGAAGAAAAAGGGCTTCAACGTCCTTTTTATCAATGACCATGACCGGGTTGCCATGGAGTATGGCCTTCCTCCTTTCAGGAATATAATCAAGAAAAGGGTCGAGCAAAACTCCATCAATAAATATGGTGCTGATAAGTTCATCCAGGCGATCAGGATGGTCGAGAATAAATACCAGGATATGATCATCATTCCCGGCTCAGAGACTGCCAGCTTTTATTACTGGACGGGAAGCCCCTTAAAGGGAAACCTTACCGCACACGACCATGAGAGGCGTCTTTTAACCGTTGGAATGGAAAGTCCGGATGATTACGAAAACCTGCCTATCCTTCATAACAATCTCTCCATGAATTATTTCACGAAAGCCCTGCCGGAAGTTGTCCTTTTTTCTCTTTCTCTCATTGCATCTCTCATTTTGATTCGACGGAGCGGATTGTTACGTGTCGCCGGAATTATTATTTTGATTTTATCCGTCGCTTTTATTATAAACAGTGATCCCTTCAGGGGCTCTCCCTTTGACCCTTATCATGGAGATCAGAAGATGGCGCCTTATCAGCTTGTGATCGATTATGTTAATTCAAGAGGGGGGATGACATTCTGGAACTACCCGGAGACAAAGTCCGGCGTCAGGGAAATGGGACCCATTCATGTAAGTACCCTTCCCTATCCCCACGTTCTGCTTGAATCAAAAAATTATACAGGATTCGCTGCCCTCTATGGCGACAATATTACGTTGACGGAACCGGGAAATATCTGGGATACGACTCTGAAAGAGTATTCTTTAGGCTACAGAGATCGGCCTCCCTGGGGAATTGCAACGGCAGATTTCCATCAGGAAGGAGAAGGCGGGGAACAGTTGGGAACATACCAGACCGTCTTTTTTGTCAAGGAGATAACGAAAGACGCCATCTTGAAGGCGCTAAGGAATGGCAAGATGTACGCCTGTCAGGTCAAGTATCCGCAAATCTTGAAACTCGAAGAATTTTCTGTCTCATCATCGGATAATCTGACAGTAGGCATTTCCGGGGACGAGATCACACTGAAAGAATATCCGCGTGTCAAAATATCTGTTTCGACTTCTGTACCTTCACCGGATAAGGTAAAGATACGCTTGATAAGGTCGGGGCAGATGATTTATCTTTTCGAGGAAAAACTGCCGCTGATGATCGAATATGTTGACCCGTACTATAAGCCGGGTGAAAAGATTTATTACAGGATGGATTTGCACGGTAACGGGGCAATCGTTTCCAATCCTGTGTTTGTGAAGTTTGAATAAGCATAATTTGTTACATTGTGTCATTGCGGAAGCGCTGAATTTTTCTTGTCGCGGGATATCCCCGCGAAGAGGCAGTGTCATAGAAGAGAAAATGTCATTCCGAACCCTTCGGTTTACTCAGGGTAAACTCCGTGAGGAATCTTTAAGATCCCTCCCCTCGGTCGGGATAAAGATTTCTCGCTTCGCTTCGAAATGACACTAAAGAAAATTACGACACTGTCTCCCCCTTTACAAAAGGGGGACATGTTAAAATGTAGGAACTGGAAATTCTAAGAGATGATTGTATCCGTCCATCAACCCCAGTATCTGCCGTGGCTTGGCTACTTCGACAAAATCGATAAGGCGGATGCATTCGTTTTGCTCGATAACGTGCAGTTCAAGAAAAATGAATGGCAGAACAGAAATAAGATAAAGGCCGCCGCTGGCGGGCAGTGGCTTACAGTCCCGGTCATGTACCGGTTCCCGCAGTTAATCAATGAGGTAGAAATCAACAATAGAGAGCGGTGGCAGCATAAACAGCAGCAGGCCCTTATCTCCAATTATAAGAAAGC
>PLLV01000166.1:0-1433 GCA_003142295.1 Syntrophaceae bacterium | reverse complement strand
ACCTATTTAGCCGGAAGCGGCGGCCGGGATTATATGGATATGGATAAATATGACAGGAATTCCATTAAAGTTTTATTTCAGGATTACAGACACCCTGTCTACGATCAGCTCTTTGGCGACTTTTTACCTTATATGTCGGTAATTGATCTCATCTTTAATCACGGAGACGAAAGTCTCAAAATACTGAGGGGGAACTAATGAAGGTGCTTGCGATAGGGTCTCATCCCGATGATATCGAAGTAGGCTGTGCCGGTACGCTCATGAAATACTCAAAGTATAATCATGAAATCTTTCTCCTGATTATGACGGAAGGTCACAAGGGCGGCGATGCCTCTTTGAGAAGAGAGGAGCAATTTAAATCCGCGGAAATCCTGAAGCCAAAGGAGGTCATGTGGGCAGGATATAAAGATACAGAGCTTTCCCCCAANNAGGGCTCTCTGCAGGGCAACAGTATCGGCTACACGCTATATAAAGAATGTCATATTCTATGAAACGCCGACCACACTCGATTTTTCTCCCACCGTCTTTATAGATATCAAGGAAACCATAGAAGATAAAGTCGCTATGCTTCTGGCTCATCAATCCCAGGTCACGAAGACTAATATTGAAGGACTGTCGATTGTGGATGTCGCAAGATCCACGGCTATGTTCAGAGGCATACAAGGACGTGTTCAATACGCTGAAGCTTTCATACCGTTACGGTTATTTATAAATATATGAACCTCTGCATTTTTCTCTTGTCATTTCGAGCGAAGCGAGAAATCTTAAATGGTTTCAACTAAGAGCTATTATGTTTATTTACTGACAAACTGGAACAACAGAATCATGTACGTTGGCGTAACCAACGACCTAAGTCGGCGCCTTTATGAGCACGAGAATAAACTTATTGCTGGCTTTACTGCAAAATACAATCTGAACAAGTTAGTTTATTTTGAGGAAGCTCAAGATGTTAATGTCGCCATTGCAAGAGAAAAAGAAATTAAGAAATGGCGAAGAGAAAAAAAGAATCAACTTGTAAACGGTGATAATCCATTATGGCAGGACTTAAGCGAGACGTTATAAATAAGATCCCTCCCTTCGCTCGGGACAAGGATTTCTCGCTACGCTCGAAATGGGTATATATATAGGTAACGTGTTGGTAATTAGTTACCATTTTTAAGATAAATGTACCAAGCAAGGTGGTTATGCTATTGTAGTTCAATATAATTTGATATCTAAATAAACGCATCTTAAACAACCTATTTTTCATAATATTGAACCAGTTTAATATTATTTTTTAGGCTCAATGATAAATTGTTAAATATATTAACCTTTGAACAACAATATCTTCTTTTCAGCAACACGTTACCTATATTTATACCCGAAATGACATTTCACTTCCCGGAGTTTACCCTGAGTAAACACGAAGGACTCGAAATGACATTTCACTTCCC
>PLLV01000175.1:9379-11258 GCA_003142295.1 Syntrophaceae bacterium | reverse complement strand
CCCCATCCGCGGGCCACCAGCGCGGCATGGCTGGTCATACCGCCTCTTGCGGTCAACACGGCCTCGGCGACGTGCATGCCGTGCACGTCCTCGGGCGAGGTCTCGTGACGCACAAGAATGATTTTTTTGCCTTCCTTCGTCCATTTCGCCGCATCATCGGCAGTGAAAACGACCTGGCCTGTGGCGCCGCCGGGACCCGCGGGCAAGCCCCTGGCAAGTACACGGGCTTTTTGCTCCTCCGCCGGATCAAGCATGTCGTGCAGCAGTTCATCCAGCTGCGCCGGCCTCACCCGGAGGACAGCCGTGGCTTCATCGATGAGACCTTCCCGCACCATTTCCACGGCCGCTTTCACCGCTGCGGGTCCGTTGCGCTTGCCGGTACGGGTCTGGAGCATCCACAGGCGCCCATCCTGGATGGTGAACTCGATATCCTGCATGTCTCTGTAATGTTTTTCCAGCCTGTTTCTTATATCTGCCAGTTCTCTGTACAACGGCGGCATGGCTTCTTCGAGGCTCTGGACGTCTTTCGTGTCATCCGTCTTGTTTTTTATGTTGAGCGGATTAGGTGTGCGTAGGCCGGCCACGACGTCCTCGCCCTGCGCATTGACGAGCCATTCCCCATAAAATACATTTTCGCCCGTCGCAGGGTTTCTTGTGAAGGCTACACCGGTTGCACTGTTGTCGCCCATGTTTCCGAAAACCATGGACTGGACAGTTACGGCAGTGCCCCATTCATCCGGTATACCCTCAATGCGCCGATAAGAAACGGCACGTTTTCCATTCCAGCTCTGGAAGACGGCGCCGATTCCACCCCAGAGCTGTTCGTAGGGATCATCGGGAAATTCTTTCCCCAGGATTTTCTTGACTTTGGTTTTGAATATTTTGATCAGCTTTTTCAGGTCTGCCGTAGTGAGATCGGTGTCCTGAACTACGCCCAGCTTTTTTTTCATTTTGTCCATCGCATGCTCAAGCTGTACGCGGACCCCCCTGCCCTCTTCCGACTCGATTCCGGCGGCTTTTTCCATGACTACATCCGAGTACATCATGATTAAACGACGATATGCATCATAGGCAAAGCGCTCGTTACCGGTTTTTGCAATCAGGCCTTTCATCGTCTTTTCGTTAAGACCGATATTCAAAACGGTTTCCATCATGCCGGGCATGGAGGAGCGAGCGCCGGAGCGAACGGAAAGCAATAGGGGATTCGCAGGATCGCCGAATTTCGCCTGTATAATTGCTTCAACGTTTGCGAGGGCCTGCTTCACTTCCGTTTCAAGCTCAGGCGGATAAGATTTATTGTGCTGATAGTAATAATTGCAAACTTCCGTCGTAATAGTCAAACCGGGAGGAACGGGAATGCCGAGATTGGCCATTTCCGCCAGATTAGCCCCCTTACCTCCGAGGAGTTCTTTCATTTCCGCCTTGCCGTCTGCCTTGCCGCTTCCAAACTCATATACATATTTTTTTGACATCTTTCTCTCCCTGAACCTCGTCCATTTTAAATTTTAGAGTCTTATCCCTCATCACGTATGAAGTTAATGATGCAATAATACGTGGGAATAATCTTCCAGAATATCGGAATTATTTATCAGTATTGCCCTGTGAAGTCAAATGGAAATGTAAGAAGAGTCTGCAAGGAAGGCGACATGGGAAAAATCCATGTGTTGAGAAAGACCCATCTTTTGACACGAAATCGCGGTAAGGATAATCTTGATGTGTAACGCCCGGCGAGGCTGCACATTCCGGAGATGTCTCTCCGGCGTGGAGTTCCATGCAAATCTGTCCGAGCCTGCTGACTTTTGTGCAATCTCCGTGATGAGAATTTTTTTGTAAATGGGCAAATAATTCTTGACAGGATTATTTTTCATGTAGAATATTA
>PLLV01000175.1:0-9356 GCA_003142295.1 Syntrophaceae bacterium | reverse complement strand
GCGTTGGCCGCCGCTGCGCCTGCTCCTGCTGCTGCCCCTGGTTCACCGGTTGATTATACAAAGGCGATCGTGATTGGATGCAGTCTTATAGCAGTAGGCATTGCCATGGGATTCGGCACAATCGGTACGGGCGTTGGAATGGGAAACGGATTGAGCGGCGCCACAAACGCCGTCGGTAGAAATCCGGAAGCACAGGGAAAGATCCTGCTGACCATGATGGTTGGTCTGGCTATGATCGAATCACTCGCGATCTATGCTCTGGTTATTGCATTGATCGTACTCTACGCCAATCCTCTGATAAAGTTCATTGGCATGTAGAAATCTGGTATTATAAAAAATCTGGGAGGGGGAGCGCTACCACGACTTCAACTCCCTTTTTTTTGTCCAATTTCTTCGGCAGGGGAGTTTTCGCAATGGTTCAAGTGCCGGAGAATTCTTTTCTCTACCTTTCACTATAATCCTCGCCCCCTTGAATCCTTCTTTTGGTTTAAAAGCATTTCACTTGAATCCTTGGATCATCAACATGCTACGAATTTCTTCGGAGACGCACAGGAAAAGATAAAAGATTAACTGCGAGATGCACAAAGGCGCAGAGGAAAGTAGTCTATGATTTTAGTGAAGAGAAAGGCCGGAAGTGTGCCTCCCGGCCTCTTGGTCTTATTTGTCCTCTTCGTCCTCTTCATCGAGTTGTGCAGCTTCCTGCGCATCCGCAGGGACTTCCGCGTCGATTGATCGCGCGATTCCTCGCGAGAGGAGCGCCGATATGAAGAAGAGAAGAATGACTGAAATGATGATGATCAGGACGATTGTCGTGGTCCATGCCTTCACTTCTTTTTCTACGTCCTGAGAAGCTTTCGTGGCCATTTCATTGAACTTTTCTACGTTCACTCCCATTCCGACCCATCCGAATCCACCGGGTTTAGGATAGTCATTGGAGTAGAATTTAATGGGTGCATAGGCTACGAATTTCGTCTGACCGGCAAATTTGTACATTTTGATGCCTGTATTTCCGGCAGCCGCATCCTTTGCGACTTCCGGTAAACCAGGATCCATAAAACCGAGGAGGTTAATGTTCAGTACCTCTTCTCCCTTTTTGGTCATTGCCTCTGCAGTTTTATCCGTAAGAGGAGAAACAGGTGTTCCGTCGCCATACAAACCCTCTATGTGATAATCATTGGGGTGTGCGATGACAAGCCCTCCGTTATCCACCATGTAGGCGTAGTTTCCTGTTGCTGCATCCGCCCTGAATACATACCCGGACTGGGTTGGTATAACATGATCGGTGAACCCGGCAACATGCTGAAAATCAAGGGCAAGACTGATAACGCCTGAAAATCCTTCCTTGCCGAATATCGGTGTGGCCATGCGAATAATTCCCTGAAAACGTTTGCCCTTTTCAAAATCGAATTTATTCACATACCAGCCCGTGACATGGGAGATATATACCTCGCCTTTATTCAGTTTCGATGCCTTGCTGAAGTAGTCCTCGGATTTGTATTTCGTATCGGCCGGATTACTCACATTCACCATGCCCGATTTAGCAGCCCCACCATCCACAATTTTTATCACCTCATTACCATTCCTATCGATGAGGGCCATCTCTGTGTAGAGATGGGCAAAGACCTGTCGGATTTTATTATCCTCTTTTACCCAGACTGCTTTCTTGTTTTCATTGACAAATTGCTTGTAGCTTGATTCGGTCGCAGGGATGATAGTTGCAATCAACAGATCCTTCTTTCTTTCCATGAGAAAACTGGCAACCTCGTCCGCCGTATTAATGGCACGTATCTTGATTTCTTCCTGAGATTTCTGATCGAGAACGTTGATTGCTCGTTCTTTCGCTGTAATCCCTAATTTGAGAATGCCGTTGGCAATCAGAATAGCCATCAGTGAAAAGGGGATTACGATAAGCAGGAAGAATACTCTCGCTACTGTAAAAAGCTGCTTATCTTTTTTATTTTCTGGCATTGCCTTCTCCCCCTAACTTTTGTCAGATTTAAAGTTAATTGTTTTCAAATGAATTAACCTAAAAAATAACGCATAAAGGGGTTTGCAAATAGAAGAACAAGCGAAACAACCAGAGCATAAATGGCGATCGATTCTGCCATGGCCATACCGATAAGCATGGTCATCATGATTTTACCCTGAACGCCGGGGTTTCTTCCCACGGCCTGACATGCGCCGTTAGTAGCAGTACCGATTCCCAAGCCGGCTCCGACGGCACCTATACCCATAGCCAAACCTGCTCCCAACATGGCGCCTACTGCGAAGAGGACCTTTGTGTACGATTCACCAGCCGGAATTGCTTCTGCAGCATATACAAGCTGTGAGGACAATAACAGAGCAGCCATTGTTGAAAATAGAGTTAATAAAGTTTTTCCGAATTTCCGTAACATTTTTTTTCTCCTTTCCTGTTAAAAGTTAATCCAAAATTCCCCATCCCCATAACATGAAAACATGTTGGGGGAAATAGGAAATATTATAAAAACTGCGTAAGCAGTTGCAACAGGCATGCCATTAAAGCGGGTTTAGCGCTCATCTCTGCTAACATCATGCAACGACGATGTTATTCTTGTTTATTCGCTAAACGAAATGTCTGTTTCCGATGCATTATGTTTTAACGTTTTGTTCAATTGACTCTGCCATTTGAACGAAAAGTGCAATGCAGTTCGAAATAAGTTAAGATTAAGTCACCTGCGAATTTTTATATTCGCTTCTTCTTCCATTTAGCTGCAAGAAGGATTCGAGCACACAAGGGTTCAAGTGTTTGAGCCATTCCCTTAAATCCTCGACCCCTCGGATCCCGAAAATGCCGCAGCTTTCTCGGAGATGATCCATATATTTCTGTTGAAAATTTGCAGTTAGATCGGTATATCAGGTGAACACTACAACTTTAAGAGGTCTAATATGCAGGAGATCTTAACGGCAGTAACGTATCTCGTTGTGTGGCTGATATGTGCGCGGGTAATTGAAATTGAAAGTGGATTGACGAAGCTTCTTATCTCCCTTGGAGCAGCCATTGGCGTCTATGTCGCGATAGGCGTTAAAGAATATAAGGACAGAAAACGTAAAGGAGCAGATGATTGACAGTGTCTGTTGCAGATTTCATAAAGAAAAACCTTAGGGTGCCCGTCTGGCTCACCACCCTGATAGTCATTATCATGATTATTATGTTTTCTCTGATGATCAATCAGGCGAGGGTGAAGGAGTCCGCAGAGCAATACGGGAAGCAATATATGACTATCGCCAAAGGAACGGCTGCTGGGATCGACGATCTTTTTGACAGTGTGGAAAAAAGCTTGATTATACTCTCCCGGCATCATAGTGGAATGATGCGCTCAAACATGCGCGAGACTTATGACGAACTGCAAGGAAAGATTGAATTCTTGGCCATAAATGACCGTGAAGGTAAGGTTATCGAGGCATATCCGAGAACTTTTCACGACGCCATCCTGAAGAACATTTCAAGAAGTTCGGCTTTTCTCAAACTAATCCAGGAAATCAAGAAAACCGGCAAGACCAGGGTGAGCAGCCTTATTTCCGTGGATCTTAAAGCGGGTAACGGCCAGGAAAAAAAATACAGGATGGTTATCATCGGTGTTCCGGAATTCGATTTGAACAGGAGATATGCAGGCATCGTATATGCCGCACTATCCCCTTCTTCAGTTGTCGAGCGATACATAAAAATTACTAAGACTGATCTGCCATGCGATGCGATCATTGCCGATGACACGGGAACTGTACTGTTCCATCCGTGGAATGAATACGTTGGCGCCGAAATAAGTACACTTGTTCGCGGCAAATCGGAACAGCCCATGTCTCTTAAAAAAGGGATCCTGAGGGACAAGGCAGGTTATGATGACTATGAACTGCTCCAGACAGGAGGAAGGTTTGAAAAAAGTATCGTGGGATACGCTCCGGCCGACTTGAACGACCGAAAGTGGTTTATCGCTGTCAGCACTCCTTATCATGTCGCCATTTCACAGATCAGAAAAACATTCTTCATTGTCATGCTGGAGGCCTTCGTACTTATTGTCACCGTGATTGTCGGGAGCGTGCTGGTCGTATATTCGGGCAAGAAACGTCTCTTACTTGAGGAAGAGTTGAAGCATCTCAGGGACAGGGACATCTGGAGAGAACAGCTCGCGAGAGAGAAGAAAACTTTAGAGGGGATTATTGAGGGTTCTCCTATACCGACGTTTGTCATTGACAGACAGCACAAAATTATTTTTTGGAACCATGCCTGCACGGAGTTAACCGGGTACGACAGCAAAGATATGATTGGTACTGACGGCCAGTATTTGCCCTTTTACCACGAAAAAAGGCCGGTTATCGCAGACCTTATTGTCGATAACGATATTGAGGAACTCGAAAAGTACTATGGGGAAAAGAGTCTGCATAAGTCGACTGTTATTGAAGGCGCCTATGAAGCGCGAGATTATTTTGAAAATATGGGAGGCAAGAACAGACACCTTTATTTCCTGGCTGCCCCTATTTACGACGAGGGGGGAGAAATTATCGCGGCTATCGAAACTCTACAAGACGTAACTAAGGAAGAAGAGATGGCCACAGAAATGAAAGAAAATGCAGAATCCCTGTCCAAAGAGAAAAAGACTATTGGGGGCATCATAGAGGGTTCTCCCATACCGACGTTTGTCATTGACAGACAGCACAAAATTATTTTTTGGAACCATGCCTGCACGGAGTTAACCGGGTACGACAGCAAAGATATGATTGGTACTGACGGCCAGTATTTGCCCTTTTACCATGAAAAAAGGCCGGTTATCGCGGACCTCATTCTGGACAACAATATTGAGGAACTCAAAAAGTATTACGGGAAAAAAAGTGTGCATAAGTCAACTGTTGTGGAAGATGCATACGAGGCAAGTGATTATTTTGAGGATCTGGGCGGCAAGAATCGATACCTCTATTTCCTGGCCGCTCCTATTTATGACGAGAAGGGAGAGATTATTGCGGCCATCGAGACACTCCAGGATGTGACAAAAGAGGAAGAATTGACCAAGAATATGAAGGAGTATGCGGAAAGTCTTTCCAACGAAATATACGAACTGATCAGATTGCGGACGGATTTGCAGCAACTCTACAATTACCTCCAATCCATATTGGACAGTTCTCCGGATCGAATATTTGCCCTTAGTGCAGACGGTACTATCAATTATGTGAGCCATAGTTCGACTGCAGTTGAAAGAACGGACCCTCGGAAGATGGAAGGCAGATATTTCGCAGAATTTGTTGTTCCGGAATATAGGGAATTTATGCTGAAGAAATGGGAAGATGTCAAAAAGGGGATACACAAGCCATTTGAGATTGAGGTGACGGCAAGGGACGGCTCGAAGAGAAATTTATTAATCACTACCGGTCCCATAAAAGGAACTGACAGGTATCTCTTAGTTCAGCGGAACATAACGGAATTTAAAAACCTCGAGAAGAAATTTTATGAAAGTCAGAAGCTTGCTGCTGTCGGCCAGCTCTCCGCCGGTATTGCGCACGAAGTGAGGAATCCCCTTTCATCCATCAAGATGAGCCTTCAGATTCTCGAAAAAAGATTAAACCCCATCGGGAATGATTTGAAGCGTTTCAGGATCGCAGAGAAAGAGGTTGAGCACCTCGAGAAGATAGTCAATGACATCCTCATCTACGCGAAGCCAGCAGAACCGGAAAAGAAGCCGGCAGATATCATATCTTTCCTCGAAAATTCCTTAACGATGGTAGAAAAAGACCTGTCTGAAAAGAAGATAGATGTGCAGTTTGATAACGATCCCGGCATCCCCCCGATAAATATCGATTCGGCAATGCTCAGGCAGGCATTCTTGAATATATATCTCAATGCCATTGATGCAATGGAATATGGGGGAAGACTGCGGATAAAAGCGAAGCTTGTGAGTAACGGGAACAAGCATATCCTGATTGAAATAGAGGATAACGGTTATGGCATCGATGAAGAGGATATGCCTCACCTGTTTAATCCGTTCTTTACGAGGAAGAGATACGGCACAGGCCTGGGCTTGACGCAGGTTAAGAAATTCATCGATTTGCATCATGGTTCCATAGAAGTATTGAGCAGGAAGGGCGAAGGAACAAAAGTAGTGGTTACTCTGCCTTTGGAAGAAAACAAAAAGAATTCTGAAACACCTGTTAACGACACTGAGGGACAATTGCATGGCTAAGATTCTCATAATCGACGATGACAGTTCTATCTGTGAAACTATCGATCTTTACCTGACCGAAGAGGGACATGAGGTGCACACGGCCATGACCGGTACGGATGGATTAAATAAGTTTGTGCAGACCTCACCGGACGTTGTTATTCTCGACATAAGACTTCCCGATGTCGACGGATTCACTGTTCTCGAAGATTTGCGAGAGGATGATGAGGATGTCAAGGTAATTATGATCACCGCACATCATGACATGGACACGACGATCAACGCCATGAAGGCGGGTGCTTTTGATTATATCCGTAAACCCATCAACGTTGACGAACTGGACATAGCTATCCGTAAAGCCCTCAAATCCATTGAAATGGAAAAGAAAATAAATGGTCTCCTCATGGAACCGTCCCGGCAGTTCAAGGTTGGCGATATTATCGGCACGGGCAAGGATATGAGCGAGATATTCAAGACCATCGGTATAGTGTCCCAGAGTAAGACGACCGTACTGATACAGGGTGAGAGCGGAACGGGAAAGGAGCTAATCGCCAAGGTTATACACAACAACACATCGCCCAATGAACCTTATATTGGGGTTAACTGCTCCGCCATCGTGGAAACCCTCCTCGAATCTGAACTCTTCGGACATGAGAAGGGTTCTTTTACGGGCGCCTTTGCCCGGAAGTTGGGAAAATTCGAGCTTGCCCGCTACGGTACGGTTTTCCTTGATGAGATAAGTGAGATGTCCATCAACCTCCAGGCGAAACTCTTGAGAGTGCTTCAAGAGATGGAGTTCGAAAGAGTCGGCGGCAAGGACCGGGTTAAGGTAAACGCAAGGATCATCACTGCAACGAACAAAGATATCAAAACCCTCTTGAAGGAGGGAAAATTCCGGGATGACCTTTTCTATCGCCTTAATATCGTATCCATTCATATCCCACCTCTCCGGGAGAGGAGGGAAGACATTGCGCCCCTCGTCGATTATCTGATCACCAAGATTAACCATGATCTTCATAAGCGCATCTTGGGCGTGTCCGACGAGTTAATGAATACATTTCTTAAATACAGCTGGCCTGGAAATGTCAGAGAATTGGAGAATCTCCTTGTCAGAGCCGTTGTCGTCTCCAAGGGACAGATCCTCGGGAGAGGAGACTTCCCGGAACTGCTGGAGGATCTTGAAAAAAAATGCGCGCCTGAAGAAACCGGCGGAATTGACTTCATGGAAACGGGGAAATTACTGACACTCGATGAGATTGAAGAGAGATACATCCGGAAAGTCATCAAGGCAAGCGGCAACAAAACGAAGGGAGAGATATGCGAAATACTTGGCATCTCCCGGCCGACGTTTGAAAGGAAACTGGAAAAATACGGGATCACTCTTGAACTTGACGGATGAAAGCATTTCGCAAAATGCCTTCTCAAAATAGTGTGCGGTTAAAACATGATCATGAAAATAGTATCGGCAGAATTTGTCAAATCTGCTACTGAACCTTCCCAATATCCCGGAGGGAAACTCCCCGAGGTTGCCTTTGCCGGCAGATCCAACGTGGGAAAATCTTCTCTCATCAATACCATTGCCCGGAAAAAGAACCTTGCCAGGACAAGCAGCACGCCTGGTTGCACCCGGCTCATTAATTTCTTTATCGTGAACAATGAGATCTCCCTCGTGGACCTGCCGGGGTATGGTTACGCAAAAGCGCCGATAGCATCAAGAAGAGAATGGGGGCCGATGATCGAGACGTACCTCAAGCACAGGGAGTTCTTAGAATCTGTCATCGTTATTCTTGACGTGCGAAGGCACCCTTCGGAGCAGGATCTCACCCTCATCAACTGGCTCCGCCATTATGAGATAATTCCCACAATTGTCCTTACAAAGATAGACAAGGTTTCCCGAAGTCAGGCAAATATCCGTCAGCGAAAAATAAAAGAACTGCTGGGACTGACCGTAGATCCCATCCTTTTTTCGGCTCGGACTGGCGAAGGAAAAGATGCCATCTGGGGAGCAATAAAGGATTTGTCCGCCGGTAATATACCCGCCTGAACCATCCATCCGCTTATATATTAACCCGTCTCATGCGAGCATATCCCAGCAAAACTCGCGGCAACAGTTGAAACGGGATCTTCCTATTAGGCGCAATGTCCGCCCTGCGAGTGCTGTGCGGCGGGTGATAATTTCTCGTTTCATTAAAGACGATTGAATGTTTCTTTAAATATCGGGCCCAATGCAAGGCGTCAAAAGCCGGGGCCTGCAACTTACTCAATAATAAATGCTGCACATTATCAATATGTTACAAGTATCGCAGGAGGATTATGAAAACTGGCATGAATATTTCATTACTACAAGTCGAAAGAAATAAAGAAATGCAGGAGGAGAGTACATGAAAAAGATATTAGAGACATTGGTTCTCTCGGTATTTGTTGTGCTGGTGACGGCGACCTTCGGAGTCGCCGAGTATGCGGCGACAACTGTGAGCGACTTCCCGTATTTCCAGTTTGGTTGTCTGATTGTCGGCGGGGTGACAATTATCTCTCTGAGACACAAATACCAGAAGATGTACACCCGGGAGTTGGTGGCCGTTTTTTGCCTGTATACTATGCTCATCGCCCTCTTCACCGTGCCGGTAATCACCGCCATCAAGACCGTGGTGAGCTGAGGATGGCGGCATGTCCGTTCTTCCCGGCGGTGAGACATATTGTCAGGGGGGACACAGGAGGCAATCGGTATGGCAGCAATAACAAAAACACAGCAGCACAGGAGTTACCGGTCGGTGCTCATAATGAGTGCATGGGGGCATGTCATCGTGATTCTCTCATTTCTCTTCCTCTATGTGGGGAAATTGTTAGATGACCTTGTAGGGACGTCTCCCAGCTTCATGTTCGGGTTATTTTTTCTGGCACTGTTTGCCGGCATCGGCAAGTTTTATAAAGAGGCGTGGTTGAAGCGCAAGGATGTTTGAGATTTTCTCGGATGTTGATCAGTGCCTCTTCTATGATCTATGACTATGCTATGACTATGAATGTCTTAGGCCCCGTGACGCAACGGATCAGCGTTACGGGGCTTAATCATTGGTGCAGGTTTTCTGTTTCTCTCACGTACCGATGCCGTCTGGACGGCCTTTCCCCCTGCGGCCCGGTGTCAGTCCGTCACATCGTTTATTTCATGGACCTATTGACTCATAAATAAAT
>PLLV01000218.1 GCA_003142295.1 Syntrophaceae bacterium | reverse complement strand
ACCTCCGACTGGCACATTGGCCGTGCACTTTATGGTCGCAAGAGATACGAGGAGTTCGAAGCTTTCCTGAACTGGATGGCCGTATTCATTGAGGACGAAAACATCGATGTGCTCCTTGTGGCGGGAGATGTGTTTGACAACAGCACTCCAAGCAACTATGCGCAGGAGTTGTATTACCGTTTCCTTTGCCGCGCGGCAGCCGCTTCACACCGCCACGTGGTCGTGACAGCGGGAAATCATGATTCGCCATCTTTTTTAAATGCACCCAAGGAACTCCTGAAATTTCTGAACATCCATGTTGTGGGGTGCGCATCCGACTCTCCGGCAGACGAACTGATCGTGCTTGCCGGGCCGGATGATGAGCCCCGGCTTATTGTCTGCGCCATCCCCTATCTCAGAGACCGCGATATCCGCACTGCTGAGGCTGGCGAGAGCAATGAGGACAAGGAGAGAAAAATCATTGAAGGGATCAGGGATCATTACCGTAAGGTGTATGAAGCGGCTGAAGAGAAACGCTCCACGCTGAAAAAACCTGTTCCGATTGTTGCTATGGGGCATCTGTTCACTGCGGGCGGTCAGACCGTTGACGGCGACGGCGTGCGTGAGCTGTACATCGGCTCTCTTGCGCAGGTCGGAAGGGATGTATTCCCTGAAGGTATCGACTACCTGGCACTCGGTCATCTTCATATCCCTCAAAGGGTCGGCGGTTCTGATTTCATACGGTATTCAGGTTCTCCTCTGCCTATCGGCTTCGGGGAAGCTGGCCAGGAAAAAAGCGTCGCCCTTGTCTATTTTTCGGGTAATGCACGAAAGGTCATGAATATTCCTGTACCCAGATTCCAGGAATTGAAGACCCTGCAAGGGGATTGGCCAACCATTGCCCGAGGCATAGACGAACTCAAGTCCAAAGGGAGCAATGCCTGGCTGGAGATCGTATATGACGGAGATGAGATCGCCGGTGATTTGCGCGAGCGATTGGATGAGGCCGTCGAAGGGACCGGCATAGAGATCCTCCGCGTTAAGAACAACCGGGTACTGGAACGCGCCATGAGTGGGATGGACACAGATGAATCGCTCGATGACCTGGATGCAACAGACGTGTTCAATCGCTGCCTTGAGTCGCACGAAGTCCCGGAGGATCAGCGCCCGGCGCTTTTGAGCGCATATCAAGAAATCATCGTATCACTGAATGAAGCAGACCTGATGGCTGAATAGATAGAGATGGTACAATTTAAGTCCCTCTTTCGTGGCGATGGATTCACGGGGCTTCCCGAGATAAACCAAAATCTCCCCCAACCCCTCTTTAGAAAGAAAAGAGGGGAGCAAGTTGTGCTAATTGAAAGATATTAGGAGATGGCATGAGGATACTTGGTGTTCGGTTCAAGAACCTTAATTCACTCACGGGCGAATGGCATGTTGATTTCACCCACCCAGACTATTCGTCCAACGGCATATTCGCAATCACAGGCCCTACCGGTGCAGGAAAGACGACCATCATGGATGCCGTCTGCCTTGGGCTTTACGGCAGGACGCCCCGACTGGACAAGGTTACGAAAAGCAGCAACGAGATCATGTCGCGCCAGACAGGTGAATGCTTTGCCGAGGTTACATTCGAGACCCAGAAAGGTCGTTACCGTTGCCACTGGAGCCAACACCGCGCCCGGAAAAGACCTGAGGGCGAGTTGCAACAGGCAAAGCATGAGATAGCCGATGCCGATTCCGGGCGAGTCCTGGAATCAAGAATAACCCAGGTCGGTGAATTCATCGAGAAGGCCACGGGCATGGACTTTGAGCGCTTCACCCGTTCAATGCTGCTTGCGCAGGGGGGATTCGCGGTATTTCTCCAAGCCCCTCCCAATGAGCGGGCGCCCATCCTTGAGCAGATTACCGGCACCGAAATCTACAGCCAGATATCCGTGAAAGTTCATCAACGCCGTACGGAAGAACACGACAAAATTGAGATATTGCAGGCCGAACTGAAAGGAATCCATGTTTTAAGTGAAGATGAAGAAAGGGATCTGCGAATCGGCCTGAAAGAAAAGCATGGTCAGGAAACCGCACTTGCAGCAAAAGTGAATGACATGCACAAGTCCCTGACCTGGCTCGATGGGATGTTTGCGCTTGAGAAAGAACTTGGCGAGCTGGATAAGAAGCAGCAGGATTTCGAGAAGCGCCGCCAGGAGTTTGATCCGGAATCAAAAAAGCTTGAAAAGTCCCGCAAGGCCCTCAGTATCGAAGGCGATTACAGAGGGGTGGCGGCTTTACGCGCTCAGCAGGACAATGAGGCAAAGGAACTTGATAGCGCAATTGCAATGCTGCCTGAAAAAGACAAAGTCTGTGCAGATACGCTGCAAGTAAAGCAGATAGCAGAGACAGGGCTGAATGAGGCACGAATCAGGCAGACATCTGAAGCGGATGTCATAAAAAAAGTGCGTGAAATTGATGCCAAGCTGAGTGAGAAGAAAAAGCAGGTTGAAGAGAAGGATAGGGCAATAGGGGAGATCGAGAAGCAGGGGAATGCCTATAAAAGCCGTATCGAAAACGGTGAGCAAGCACTAAAAAAGTCTAATGCTGCCCTGGAGGTCGTCCATAACTACCAGACAAGACACGCCGCCGATGCAGCGTTGCTTACCAACCTCACCGCAATCGACAGGGGATTCGCGTCGCTTCGCGATATTGAGGCAAAGCATATAAAGGCATGTGAAGAGCTTTCAGTGGCAGCCGGGAAAAAGGAGTCTGTCATTGCAGAGCGCAAAAAGCTCGAAGTCGATCACGAAAAATTCCGCGAGGAATTTGTAAAGGGGCAAAGCGCCCTTAAACAACTGGCTGATGAGATCAGCGCCATACTCAAAGGACGCGAGATCAGTCAATGGCGTCATGATACGGATGCCATTAAAGAACGAGAGCGTCTTCTTGTTCAGACTGGCGAAGCCATTGAACGGATTGATAAGGCAGGCACAACGCTGGACAGCCTCAAGAAAAGCGTTGAAACCATAAAGGCCGGTCATGAGAAGCTCTTAGATGAAATTAAATCAGGCGCAGATAAGAAAGCGCTTCTGGAAATAGATATTGAAAATATGGAAACGCAGGTATCTCTCTTGAGCCGCATCCGCGACCTTGAGGAAGATAGAAAACGACTTGAAGACGGCAGGCCATGCCCGCTGTGCGGCGCTACCGATCATCCTTATGCAAGGGGCAATGTCCCTGCATTGAACAAGGCGGAGGCTGAACTGAAAAACACCAAGACCGAATTTAAAATAGTATCTGAGAAACTGAGCAAGCTGGAAGCCGGTCGGGCCAAGACGGAAGCGGAAATACGGCATGCTGAAAAAGAGATGGCAGAAAAGAAGACAACCATGGATGCAGACGAAAGACAGTGCACCGAAGCCTTGCTGGTGTTGAACATCAAGGCCGTCCCGGAAGAACGGGCAGTGAAGGTGCATGAAGAAATAGCGGGCGTTCGGGTGAAAATGGCCGAAATGTCCAGTATTATCGCCGCAGCCGAAGAGAAAAGCAAAAGCGAGAAGTCAGCCCAAACTGCCATGGAAAATACCAGGCTGAAATTTGACAATTCAGGCAAAGCGCTGCAGGACGCCGGACATAAACTTGAGACGGCTGGTCTTGAGCATGAACGGTTGATCAAAGATTGCGCTACCCTGGCGGAAGAGACTGAAAATGCCCGAGGTGCTGCGCTTAAAGATGTTGCACCTTTTGGGATCGGGCAGATTCCATCAACCGCCCTCGATGACATAATAAAAGACCTTGCGAAACGAAAGGGTACATGGCAGGCAAAGCTGGATGACAAAACCGCTCATGAGAAAAAGGTCAGTGACCTGAAAGCCGGAATTGATAAGGACAATGCCCTTCTTAGCAGTCTCGAAAAGGATCTGACAGCGAGACGGAATGAGCGCGAGGGGCGGCTTAGAGAATATGAAGCCCTGCGCGCTTCACGCCAAGAAGTTTTCGGAGAGAAGAACGCTGACCAGGAGGAAAAGCGTCTGGCGGATGCCATGAATAAGGCGGATAAAGCTATTGAAAAAGCACGCGACGAATATGGGCAAATTGAAAAAGAGATCAGCGCCCTCAAAGAGAAAATAGATTTATTGAAAGTAAAAATAGGAAATCGGGCTACGGAACTTGCGCAGGCGGAACAAAGCCTGAAGGAGCGGATCAAAGGGGCAGGATTCAAAGATGAGGCAGGCTACCTGTCATCACGCCTGAGTGAAGAAGAGAGGGAAATCCTCACAGACAAAGAGAAATCCCTGATCAAAGAAAAAACGGAACTTGACACCCGCCGGAAGGACAGGTCGGAGGCGCTTGCATCCGCGCGTGAAAAGAAGCTGACTGATCAATCCATAGAGACACTTAAAGAAAACATAAGCGCCTGTGCTTCAGACCTTAACCAGAGAAGAATTGATATTGGCGGAATCATAAAAAGCTTAAGTGAAAACGAAAAACTACGGGAAAAGCAGCATGACCGCATAAAGAACATTGAAGCCCAGAAAAAGGAATGCGCACGATGGGATGACCTGCATCAACTGATCGGCTCAGCCGATGGAAAGAAATTCCGGAACTTTGCACAGGGTCTGACGTTCGAGATGATGACAGCGCATGCTAACCGCCAGCTCAGCAAGATGACGGATCGCTATCTGCTGATACGCGACACATCTCAGCCGCTCGAGCTGAATGTCATTGATAACTATCAGGCGGGTGAGATCCGTTCCACGAAGAATCTCTCCGGCGGCGAAAGCTTTATAGTGAGTCTTGCTCTGGCGCTCGGCCTTTCTCATATGGCAAGCCGAAATGTGCGGGTTGACTCACTCTTTCTTGACGAAGGATTCGGTACCCTCGACGAAGATGCGCTCGAAACAGCCATAGAGACGCTTGCGGGACTACAGCAGGATGGCAAGCTTATCGGCGTTATATCTCATGTCACGGCGCTCAAGGAGCGCATCGGCACACAGATACAGGTGATCCCTGAGACAGGCGGCCGCAGTAGCCTGAGCGGCCCCGGCTGCCGGAGGATTTGAGTGCCGAAACCCTGAGCATCGCGAAGGGACAGCGAGAAATCCTGCCTTCTTATTATAAAAAGATTTCTCCCGGAGTTTACCCTGAGTAAACCGAAGGGGTCGAAATGACAGTTGGGAATGACAATTCCCCCTATTTTGATACAGTCTCTCTTTGGCGATGATACAAAGGTTTGTGGTCAGGATTTTGATTGGAGGATGTCCGTATAGAATTTCATGCCGATCTCGATTCCGCGGTCGATAAAATCGGGACCGTATATTCTGCCTGTTTGGGTGCGAAAAGTTTCCCGGATGCGCTTTATCCCTTCCATGCCTCTCAGGAACCGCTTGAGGAGGGCATCCAACGAGGCCTTTCTGTATTCCACCATGTCCCACAGCATTTCCGTGAAGTTGTCCGGCCCCCAGCGGAATTTGTCGGCGTCGTAGAGGGCATCGGAAAGAAACTGGGCCAGCGGATCTTCGAGGACCTCGGCGGCACGAAAAGCCTCGTGATTCCTGATGGCGCCGGTGATGGCCAGCACTTCCCTATCTGCCAGATCAAAGCGTGCCAGGAGCATCCCCGCTTCCCCGGCGCTTGCCTGGGCGTGATCCTTCTCCAGCCGCCTGATGTCATGGAGTACACCTGCCACATGGGCCAGAAGAACTATCCGCCGGACTTCCGATCTCTGTCGGAACGGAGTGTACTCTATCAGGGAAATTGCCCCGGCATCGATAGCAACCTTCCGGCTGTGGACAATACCATGGCCGATACCGTCCTCCCGTTCGCTCATAAGATTGAGGCACTCCCTGACAAGAGAAGAAGACCCAAACAGCCGTCGAGAACCCTCGACTTCTCTTCTCTTGTCCGTGTAAAACCTCGGAGACCCTGTGGAGCGGGCGATCCTCCTGGCCAGTCTCTTCGCTTCCTCAAGTTCCCTGTCCAAACTTCACCTTTTGATAGATAGCGATTCTACCTTTTCAATCTTGGTATTTTCTTCGGGACTGACGCATCCGATTTGCAGCGCCGTCAATTGCCGTGGGCCGGCTGCCAGTATTCGCAATCCCTCGAGCTTTCATTTAACAAGTGATCGACGAAGCGGGCAAAGCGTAAACATTTCTCTTTTTCCATGGCGCCTTCCCCGCAGGCCAGGTACAGACATGTCGCGCAGTTACAGCTGTCCCGACATCCATCGAGACACTTCATCTGTTTGAGACTTGATACCATTTTGTCTGAAATTCTTGTTTTTCACCGGGCATGGACGCGGAGCAGATATTCCACTACCCTCTCAAGATGGCGGAGGGTGCTGCATTCCCGTGCGATGCTGCAGTAAGGGAGGTATTTTTTCATCTCCGAATCCCCCGATCCCCAGAGAGAAGGCGTCTCGGGATTGAGCCATAACAAGCGTTTGCACCTTTCGGCAATGAACCGGAGCACTTCGGTCTGCGGCTCTGAATAGTTATTGCGGGCGTCCCCCAGGATGATCACCGTCGCTCTCTTCGTCAGGCAATTTGAATATTGATTCCTAAAATCAAGAAAGGAGCCCCCGTAATCAGTCCGGCCCAGGAGAATCGGAATACCGGTCCCTGACCGAAGCCTGTCCAGAGCCTCCGGCAACGGGTATTCCTCAAAGAGAGAGCTTACTTCAGCCAAGTTTGAACAGAATACGAACGACCTGATTCTGGAGATAACCTCGTTCAGACTGTGTAAAATAAGAAGAAAAAAACGTACTACGTTCGAAACAGAACGGCTCACGTCACAGATGACAACGATTTCCGGGCGATCAATCTTCTTCGATTTCCAGCGGGTGTCAAACGGGAGTCCGCCGTAAGTGATGCTCTTCCGGAAAGTCTTCCTGAAGTCCAGGTGCCCCCTCCGGGCAGCCCTTGGTCTCCTCGAATAACGGTCCTTCAGGTGCTTTACCATTCTCTGTATAATCTTATGGATCCGGGCCAGATCCCGCTCATCCAGCGCTGAGAGCCTTGCATTTCTGATGTAGCCCTCGGACAGCTCATACGACCGCCTCTCGGCGTAAAGCTCGAGCTGTCTCTCGATCAGACTTCTTACCCTTTCCATGAGGTTATCACGCATGGATTCCAGGACTTTCGCCTGATTGAGGGCATCCTGACCTCCAACTTCCGCAAGCCTCCGGATGTCCCTGTTTAGACCCTCCAGGCCGAGCTCCTGAAAAAGCCTTTGCATGTAAAGGCCTTTCTGCGTCCATGACTGAATGCTGCGGATGTCTGCCCTCTCTCCGGCAGCCCTAAATGCCAAGGCAAGCCCCCCTACGTCGCCGGAAATGAACATCTGCGTCAGGGGCGCTTCCCCCTGGAGGGTCGGGGGGAGGTTTTCATTTTCAAAGAGGAAATCCTCTCCTGTAATGTAATCGAGGGCGAAAAAGCGGCTGAAACAGACCTCAAAGATCTCTTTCTCCGGCATGGACTTGGCGAGGGAGGCAGACAGAAAATCTTTCAACATCTGCCGGTCCCCGTAGCCTGACAGTTCCACGGCGCGCAGGGCATCCATCGTTTCCGCCACGGATATCCTTACACCGGAGCGGCGCAGTGCAGTGATGAAGTTCTCCAGAATACGATCCAATCAGGTTGCCTCCCTGAGGGCATGCTCCGTTAAAGTGTACAGGTTTTCTTCGGCGACCCGGATGTCTTCCTGGGCCTTGAGAAACGTGTTCAACGTCTCCCTGACCATTTCTTTGTCGAGGGTTTCGGCATGGAGTATAACAAGTGTCTTCGCCCAGTCGATGGTTTCACTGACGGACGGCAGTTTTTTAATATCAAGTTTTCTGACCTGGTGTATGAAGGAGACCAATTGCCTGGTCAGCCTCTCCGATATGCCCGGTACGCGGGTCATGACAATTTCCCTTTCGAGTCCCTGCTCGGGAAACGAGATGTACAGATGAAGGCAGCGCCTTCTTAACGCTTCTCCCAGTTCCCTCGTGCTGTTGCTGGTGAGAAAAACGAAAGGTTTCGACGTGGCTTCTATGGTTCCTATCTCGGGGATGGAGACCTGGAAGTCCGAGAGGATTTCAAGAAGAAAGGCCTCGAACTCGTCATCAGACTTGTCCACCTCATCGACGAGGAGGACTGCCCCGTCCTTTTCCTGGAGGGCCTTGAGCAACGGCCTGGGTTCGAGGAACTGGGGGGAGAAAAAGATATCATCGTATTGGTGAAGCTTTTCGATGGATTCGGCGAGATTCGTCTCCCCCTCGATGACGCTGTCGAGTTTGTCTTTCAAAAGCTGGGTATAGAGAAGCTGCTTTCCGTATTTCCATTCGTACAGGGCCTTCGACTCGTCGAGCCCCTCATAGCATTGAAGCCGGATAAGGGGAACTCCCATGAAGGCAGCGGCCGCCTTGGCGAGTTCCGTCTTCCCCACACCTGCGGGCCCCTCCACGAGGACAGGCTTTTCCAGGTGGTAAGCCAGATATACCGTGTGGGCGATCTGCGTTGTGGCAATGTAGCCCACGTCCTTGAGGCCCCTGCGAACCACCTCCACGGTGGCAAATTTAGTGTTTAATGTGCTCATTTGACTCCTTCCTTACAATAATCTTCTCACCTATCTTTTTCTGCCTTGAAGGGTCTGCGCCTCTCAGCAATTCCAGAGTGCGGCGTATATCTTTTGTCATGGCTGCCAGCTCCCCGTCCATGCCGATACCCGATCTCTCCATGACTTGCTCTGCCAGGGACTCGCAGTCCGCCGCCATGGTTCGAAAAGACATGAGTAATGTCTCAGACTCGCTCTTACCGCCCCTTTCTTCCATCCGTTTCGCTGCTTCAAGGGCCATCCACCGTAGCGTTTGTCGCCATGTCTCCATTTCACCGAGGCCCCTCATGACGTCATCGGCTGGCGTCACACCCTGCTTACGGAGAGCATGCAGCATAAGCTCCATCTGCCTGCATATGCCTCCCAAGACGGGACCGTTGAGGAGCGCATCCTCTAATGCACGGCAAGGCCGCGCCATTTCTTCCAGAGCAGTTCCCTCCCTCCCAAGTTTTCCAGAAGACGGTACACAACAGTTTTCAAGCCTGATCATGCAGTGGGGGGATGGCCTGAGGAAATCCAGTTTCATCATTTCCGTGACTGCCAAATTCCGGTTCTCTCTCGAAACAAGAAAGGCCGTGAGGCGGCCATCTGCCATCTTCGGCAGATACTCTGCCCGCTGAGGCGGAGTCCCGAATTTCCCGATCATGAAACCTGAAGCCAGCAGATGGATGATCCAGGACAGGGCCATCCCCATGTTATGTCCATGATTGACTAAAGCCTCGCCGACAAGGACGAGAGTGTCACAAGCAATTTTTGCCCCTCCGTATTTCACAGGGATCCCGAGGCTAAGAAGCCCTTCCTGCGCCATCTTTTTCCATATGTCCAGGGGAAAATCATCACTATTATTCATATCAAGCCTGGTGGCAATTTCCTTCCCGGCAAATACGGCCACCTTCTCCATCAGAGAGGGGACATCTTTTTTATTAATTGCGTACATCTCTCAACTCTTAGGTCGGACCGGAATCGAATTTATGAAAGAAACTTTTCAGGATCCTGTTGAAGGATTCGAGCTCTTCCGCTGAAAACCCATTCTTTATTTCCTGGTTAACCATTTTGATAACCCTTTTCGCCTTGTCCACTTCTTCTATCCCTTGCGGATTGATAAAGACGTGTGATGCCCTGCGATCATGGGGGCTGGCATCTCTCCGGACCAATCCCGTTTTCTCAAGCCGGTCCACTAGGCCGGTGATGGTGGAATTGTCAATCGACAGGATCTGGCTCAGCTCGCTCATGGTCCGGCCGTCCTTCTGCTTCAGGAGGAACAGGATACCGGCCTGTGCCGTGGTCACCCTGACGTTCTCCTTGGTCATCATTTTTTTCAAGTAAGTGCGGAGTTTCTGCTGGGCTGTAAAAAGCAGATAAATGAGTCTGTCGTCATGGGGCATCGCCATAACCTCAACGGAATGTCTCCGTCGGGTTATTTATTTGGCATACCAAATAATAAATGTCAATCAAAAATCTTTATGGGACACATGGCGATCAGTTAACATTATAGTTTATTTGGAGAGTGTTCAACCAGCAATTCCTCCGAAAATAGATTTCAAAATGCCATCCCCGACTCGATTGGCAATCAAGTCTTTTGAGTGAGTGGAGTCCTACTGGCGCCTGCCCCCGAGTCTTGTCTGACAAATATGGCAAGCACTTTAGCCAGTGTGTTGCCATTGATAATCGCTGCTGACATCCGCAACTCATGAGGTTGAGTTTGTCGTAAAATGGCAGATTATGATGAGAAAGTTGAAATTCTTGAAATGAGATTTTTTTACATGCGAATGTTTAGAACCGCCTGTAAGTATCTGCGGCTGTGAATAGGTGGACGACCTCTTCTTTTTGGGGATCCCACATTATTTTTATGTAATTACGGCTGAACACTTCATTACTGTTAGGCAAAGTCATAAACAAAGTCCAGCCCCGCTTTACTAATTCTTTTTTGCTTATTTTTTGTCCAACCTTTAATGTGATACTTTTAGCCATTGTTATCCGCCCTTACTAACTCTACCATATTTTCGATATTGGGTCTGCCATTTTTCATCACTTGGAATATAATCGATTATAGTCGCTTGAGGCCGCCTGTTAGAGACGTCTACGAGTCCAACACACCAGGTAGCTGTTCCAGGCTATCGTCGCTGGAATGAAAGAAGGACGAATACAAAGGAATCAGGCGTATTTCAGGACGATGCCTTCCACAACGTTAGCAACATCCTCACAGACATCGATGGCCTCTTCGATCCTCTCAAATATTTCCTTCCACTTGATCAGTTCGATGGGATCTTTTTCCTGCTCGAACAGGCGGGTCATCGTCATCCTCATGACAATGTCCCCTTCGTTCTCAAGGGTGTTGATTTCCACGCAGGCGTCGAGGATCATCTTAGCGTTTTTCATGTTTTTCATGGCGTGGACGATATATTTCACCTTCTTGATTGCCTTATTTAATATCTTAGCCTGATCGATGATTTCCTTGGCGAGAAATTTGACCTTGTAAAGAGACATCCTGGCCGCAGAGGCTTCGATCATATCCAGGATACTGTCCATTTTATTGACCAGAGCAGATATGTCTTCGCGATCGATGGGAGTGAGAAAAGTCTTGTGCATCTTTTCATAGGTTTTGTGGGTGATGACGTCGGCCTCATTTTCCAACTCTTTTAGTTTTACAATCTTCGGTTCTGAATATTCATAATGCTCGACCATGTCGAGAAAGAGTTCTCCTCCCTCTTCGATCTTGGTTGCCAGCTCATCGAAAAGATCAAAAAACTTCTGTTCTCTTGGGATCATTCTCATTTGACATACTCTCTAGGACTGATTTATCGGGTTAATTGAAGTGGCTGTTAATAAGATATTGCCTCAATTCTACGGACTCCATCTTGCGTCTATATAACACATTTTATATCAGAGTTCCGCAGTTTTTAATTCAATAAGACTTTGCCTTTTTGAAGCTCCTCGCCCTCAGGGCGGGACTTCCCGGAAAGGAAGAAATGTTTGCATTGCACCCCTTATCCCCGCCGAAAGGGCGGGGCTTGCGGGAAGTGCCCCCGGTCAAGGCTATGCCGCAGAAGATGAACCACAACCGCCGCAATAATTATTTTTCTCTTTCATCAAGCAGGACGCCCTCGGAATTGCCCTGGGGGGTTGGTAACTCCTGTTCTTTCTGGCATAACCTGACGATTATTTTTCGGATGACTATATCTGGGGGTGGTTCGAATAATCGCCGGAATGTTCCTGAGAAGTTTCTGGCAGAACTTTCGGCATAGGAAAAATTAACCTCCTTGAGATCTAATGAACTCTTATAAAGATCAAAGTCCTTTTCCTCCTTCAGAACTTGCCAAAAAGTCCTTCCTCCAGAATTTAAGGCGGAAACCGTGAGGCCCGCAAGAAACGACATATTCGGAAGGGCGGAAAGAATGACGCCGCCGCTTAATCCCGCAGTATCTTTCATGTCCTGATCGGCTTTTTTAGCTGCTGATCTTTCGCGAGCCTCTTCCAGAGTAAGTTCAATCTCTATTTCCTGGTTATCATCTTTAATATATTTGGGATAGTCCGTTGCTATTTCTTGCAGAATAGGCAAAGCCTTCAGGATCGCTTCTATGAGAGCACCTATATAATAATGCCGAGGTAAGGCAAATTCGCCCCGGTCGCGCTGCGCTTTGGCAGTCCTAAAGAAGTTGGACTCGTATCTTTGTAAGCGAATCTTCACATGATAGAGTACGCGACTATGCAAGACGACCGTATCGTCCGCAAACATATCAAAATCAGCCAGCAACTCAATGCCTTTGCAGTGCTTGAAGTTGGTTTCCAGATTGCAGAGAGGTACCCCTGGTTGGACCGGAAGGTAAAGCTGCGGATAGGAGATGCGAAACAGTTTTTCCAGCCCATAAACATCAAAGTCCTTCAGTTCGGGATTCTGCGATTTCTCATTTAACAAATATTCAGCTAACGTACCCTGGCCATCTAAAAAGAATTTGAGATGGTAACTCCCCGGGTTTGCAAGCCCCGCTTCCTTATAGACTGTAGCCACCTGAGACCGGGCTGTCGCCGCACAACCAGTAATTACGCACAACAGCACAATCAATCTAAGGAGCAGCCCCATTTTTCTTCGCACGCCTAAACTCCCCTCAGAGATCCGTGGCTACTTTCAGAATACTTGACTCGCACGATAGAAGACCTATAAGAACTGCCAGCATGATTCTGGCAGAACTTTAAAGCACGTATGTAACGCTGAATTGAGAGCACTGAGTACGTTCACATCCCTGTACAGATATTATTTCATGGTTCTACGGCAATAAGTTCAAAAATAAAATATCCCACCTTTACATTGCTCTGGATTTTTACGGGGATCCTTTTATCATCATCAGTAAACCAGATTTTGAGCTGGGGCACATCGCCTTTTTTTACCACATTTTGCGATTCCAGCTTCTCCATGTCGGGTATGACCTCGAAGGTGTCATACATTTTTTCATCAATCTTGATCATTTCTCTCTTGGCGACGCTTGCTTTCACCATTATATTGTTATCGCCTTCAGAGATAGGTATTTCAATTAGGCTGTTCTCCTTTATGTCTTTAAGACGAATGACGTAATAGAGGGATACTGTGTCGAATGTCCCCGGTACGATATGAACGGGCGCCATTTTCTCGCCGAAATTAGAACGGGTGGCTTCAGATTTTTCCCAGTTGAATTCTACGACGACATCACGCGGGTGTTCTCCTTCACTCACCTTTTTATACAAGATGCTATGGGTCATACCGATGTCGCAATAGGAATCCTGCCTTTCCCGAACTTTATAGATATGATCGATAGTTGCACTCGTTTTCATAATCATTGCAAAGTGGTATGCCTTTGCACCATCTATGGTCTCTATGGGAAGAACTTCCAGGGTCAGTTCTCCAGCCTGTATGAAACCCCACTTCGCCCGGTACGTCAATTTTTCTCCAGGATTAAAAGGGAAGGGCTTGGCAGAGGCTTGCGTATTGCCGGTCATGGGGAAAAAAAGCGGAAATATTACCAGGATTAAAGTGAGAACAAGATGCTTTGCGGGATTTCTGTAACTTCTACTTCCTACGGACACAGTCATATTTTTTTTGACATTTCAGAAGACAGAGCGGTTATGATGAATATTACATACCGCACGGGGAGGTCTTCAGCCTTAAGTGAAATCAAGCGGCTCTGACCTCTATCGCTGATTTGAGCTACAAAGCACCCCTACAACATGCCCATGGCATTTTGCTAACATCAACCATCCATAGTTTCTAATGTGCTTCTACAGCCGCCACCGTTACGCAGTGATCTCCAATATAGTGGTTTGCAGTGATCCGCAAACGGGCTATCGACCTGTTCAATGTAATATTGTACCACATATCAATTTAGAGTTCCGCCATTTTTATTCCTTGAGATATCCGGATGGAACAAGAATCCCTTAAAACACTCTTGACTCACAAACACCTCTTGCTTATAGTAAAGAAAAACGCTGCAAGCTTTCTGGAATATTAGATCCGTATCCAATGATCACTCGTCCCTGTATTCTCGCAGGGAACATGCATTTGGGAGCGCGTTCTCTGAGGACGAAATGAAGTAAAAGGTGTTATCTCACCGATGCATGAGATACTCCAGAATCTGATTCACCATGGCTACGCACTCCTCTTTCTATGGCTTTTTTTGGAAAGACTCGGCATCCCCATCCCTGCGACTATCCCTCTTGTTTCTGCAGGGCTACTTGCCGAAATGGAATACATGCGGTTTGCCTATGCCATGGGTTTGGCTTTCGCCGCCGTCATGCTCGGGGATATTGCATGGTTTTTTATCAGCCGGATTCGCGGCATTCGTGTTCTTTCTCTTCTCTGCCGCATCACCCTGGAACCGGATGCCTGCGTCAGGAAAACGCAAAATTTATTCACAAAGCACGGGCCTGCCTCCCTGCTGTTCGCGAAGTTTATTCCGGGGCTCGGCAATCTGACGGTCGCTCTTGTCGGTATTGTGAGATTGCCGCTTAAAACTTTTCTCCTCTTCGACAGCATCGGTTCGCTCCTCTGGGTAGGATTCTTCATGGGTGCCGGTTACATCTTCAGCCGTGAAATACAGCTCGAAAGGATTGCCCTCCCCGACTGGGGGCAAGGAAGTGTTCTTATAGCCGTTCTTCTGCTCGTTGCCCTTTATATTGCGTGGAAATATTTACGCAGGGGTCATCTTCTTAAGGAATTGTTTTCCAACCGCATGACCCCTGAAGAACTTAAAGGGAAGATCGATGCTGGCGATGAGATCGCCATTATAGATGTAAGGCATTCCCTGGAGTTTGAGGCTGATCCGTACGTAATTCCCGGCGCCCTTTACTTTCCCCTGGAGAATCTGGAACGGTTTTCCGCCGTTCCCGTGGAAAAGGAAATAGTGACTTACTGCGCCTGACCGAACGACGTATCGGGTGCCCGGGCGGCATTAATACTGAGGAAGAAGGGATTTATGCACGTGCGGCCGTTGGCCGGTGGATTCAGCGGTTGGCGGGAGCAGAATTATCCTGTCGAGGCACACAGAGAAAGAGTTAGTCCGTGAAAAACGACAGCAAAAAATCGAGAAATACTCAGCGGTGTTACCTGCTCATGGATACTTCCAAAAAAAAAGCGGCTGAAAAAAATCTGCAGCCGCCGGCATGTACAACTAAGGGGGATATGCCTCAAACACAAAAAAGAACAAATCTCTCAATTGGGTACGGTGTCTTGCGAATTACCCGCAATGTGTAGTTTAGGAAAGAAGACTTATACAAATCTCCCGCTTTTGACGAAGTCACTGCCTGCACTCCCCGACAGATCCTTCCTTACACGTTGTGCCATCCAGCCAGGAAGCATTATCCATCCTGGCGCCGGTCAGTTTTGTATTAGTAAGATTTGCACCTCTAAGCGACGCATTATTCATCCTGGCATTAGTTAGATTTGCATTAGTCAGGTTTGCATCGGTCAATCTTGCGTCAGTCAGCTTTGCATTAGTGAGGTTTGCGTCAGTCAAGTCTGCGCCAGTCAGGTTCGCTTTCATAAGGCTTGCACCGGTCAAATTCGCATTGGTCAGGTTCGCACCTGCCAGGTTTACATTTGAAAGTTTTGCACCGGCCAATTCCGCATTAGTCAGGTTTGCACCGCTAAGATTTGTCGTGATAAAGTTTGCGCCGCTCATGTTTGCACCTTGCAGCTCTGCTCCGCTAAGATCTAATCCGGTGAGATCCGCACTGCTCAGGTCGCAGTTCTGGCATTTCTTCAGATTCTTGAGTTGTAAAATACCGCCCGGTCTGAACGCAAATGACGCGGCAGTCGCAAGGATAAATACGACAATGCTGATGCCGAGGATGGCAAGTGTCTTTTTCCCAATCATAGAGATATCTCCTTTTCTCTTTTTGTGATATCCAATGCTCTCACGAAAGACTGTGATGAATTTCCAGGGGCAGCAGAGCGGCAAGTCCGCTCGACTCTGGGATCTTCCTTCCTGGGTGCGAGCCTGGGACTCGAGACGGACACCCACTCCGGGTCTCTCTGCCCCAGCACTGCCCCACAGATGTAGCTTAGCGACCCCGCCCGCGCATGGACGCCGGGTGGCCAGGCAGTTGAAGGCGCTTGCCGGTATCCGTCACCTTCGTGCCGTCCACCTTCAGGATGGACACATCGCCGTCAAGGAAGTTGCCGACGTAGAGGTACTTTCCGTCCGGGCTAAAGACAGCCCCTTCGGGAAGCCCTCCCAACACGACCTCGCCGACCTTCGTCACTTTCTTGCCGTCGATCTTCAGCACCACCACGCTGCCGTTGCGTTTGTAGAACCACGCGGTCTTGGCCGAGTTGCCGCCCCCCACCAGGAGTGCCACGGCGATCTTGCCCGTGGGGCTGATGACGAAGCCCTCCGGCCCATCCCCGACCACGACATGGTCGATGACGCGCGGGGGGGTTGCCTCCAGGTCGATGACGCTTACCGTGTCCACCTGTCCATCCGCGGCACCTGAATTACCGTTGTTGGCGGAGATGGCCAGCTTGCCGTTCGGGGTGACGCCGATGTTGTACGGCCAGAGGCCGACATTCATGTCATACTTCTTGTAGGTCACCTTCTGCCCGTCCACCTCNNNACGCTGATGGAGTTGTCCGCCCGGTTGGTCACCAGCGCCAGGTTGCCGGCCCGGTTGATGTCGAGGCCGGAGGGCTGCTTGCCCACCTCGACGGTGCCGATGTGACTGGGCGGATTTGTCGTGAGATCGATGACGTAGAGCTTGTTGTCGGGCACGAACTTCCACCCCGCCCCATCCGGCACGGGGTTGACGGAGTTCGCCACGATGGCCACCCGGCCGTCTGGGGTGATGGCCAGGTTCGTGGGCGGGCCGAAGATGGAGTTCATCAGCGGCAGGTTGGCGACGATCCGCGGCGATTCCCGCATGGAGATGTCCACGATGGAGACCGTGTCTTTGCCGGGGGCCATGACCACAAGCTTTCCGGCGTCGTCCCACGTTACTTTCTCGTCGTTGCCGATGATCATGAGCTGCGCGCTGGCAGCCAAGGGAAAGACCAGAAGCAACATTAGGATCGCAATGGTTATTCGGGCTCTAGTATGTTTCATGACTGTCTCCTTTCCTTTTTTGATAAGAACTCACTTTGGGGTCAGATAAGAATACGAAAAACGGGGTTCAATGTCAAAACAAAAAATGTCACAAGTTATGGAGGAATGTTTCAGTCCAGTATTGCAGCTAACATTATCAAATTGAAAATTGGACTTCGAGCTGCAATGATGCGTTGAGATCTTCGGGAAGAAGGAAATGTTTAAGGTTCTGGAAAAGGAAAGTAAAACGTAAGAGCTGTGGGCGCTCGTTACGTTTTACTTCCTGTATTTTCAGGTTTTTAATCAATTAGCGGGCAGAGACGGAAGCCGACAAAAACCCTGGGAGGGGATATCGAGGGCGTTGTTAAACTTACTGGATAAATTCTGAAAAGCGACCAAACCAGTAAGTTCGACAATCCCATCTTCGTCAAAGAACTCACGTAGTCGCGCCATTAATTCATCGCTCACTTGTTGACCCGGGCAGGTAATTGCCTCGGCGTATTCCAAGACAGTCTTTTCTTTCTTGCTGAAAAGCTCACTTTCCCTCCATCTTTCCAAGGCTTCCAGCTTTTCGAGAGAGCCGGCTCTCTCTGCAAATAGAGATGCATTGATATCAACACAGAAGCGACACCAGCTTATTTGTGACACCCTGACCATGACCAATGAACGCAGAACAGGATCGACGGGGCTTTCGCGCCTATCCAGCACACCATATAGAATTGCCACCGCTAAAAAAAGCTTGGGCACTCTCGCCCAGAGCAGGGCGGGCTTCAGAACCTGCCCGTACTTTCTTTTTTGGTTCCAGAACAATGGACGGAGGTACCAGGGATACTTATGCATGGGTTTTTCTGAAATTTTCATGTCGCATTCCCTCACTATGGAGTCTCACAGATAATGGAGCTGCGGTGGATGGACGGCCGCTGTGAGCATCTTGCAATCATCAAGTGATTGAATAATTATGTGGGATTCCTTCACGGAAAAGACTAAAGAATCATTTGACGATTACCGGTTCATATATTACATGTATAATGAGTACCGTCAACTTGAGACTTCGGTCCTCAGAGTCAGCAACTGGTAAAACTGGCGATTTCAATCTGGATGCGCTTATATCGTCAAGGTCAATATATTATTATCCAGACATCTTGACTTGAGTAATCGAATATTTCTTTCTGTAAATTGTAGTACTCTGGTTTGACAAAGCATGCCTACTAACTAAGAATTGTCGCTATCATAGATTCGTGACGGCAATGTCGCCTATTTGAATCGATCAATCTATAGGATGCGTAACAGGGAGGCCAACGAACGGTCTTCCGGATCTTGACTGTGATGCATATCATACGCTTGCATTTCCAATGTACCGATGGTATTTGTGAACCTCGGATAGGCGCAATATGAAAGCATAACCCATGAAGAAACAGGCGGCGGTCAGAAAAATGAAGAAAAAAGGCATTCATGACGAACATGGGTCCGGAAAAATGCGCGAGGGTGAGCAGCTTTTCCGAACCTTAACGGAGAGATCCCTCGTAGGCATCTACGTGGTGCAGGATGGCCAGTTCCAGTCGATTAACCCTAACGCCGCTTCATATTACGGTTGCGCACCGGAAGAGCTGACGGGAAAAAAATCAAACTCCATTGTCCACCCGGAGGATAAGGAGCGCCACAGGCAGTGTGCAAGAGACATGCTCAAGGGGAAACGCTCTTCTCCTCATGAATTCAGGATCATCAGCCGGAGTGGTGAGATTCACTGGATCATGGAGACAGTTACACCTATTATTTACAAGGGCAGACCGGCCATTCTGGGAAACTCCATGGATATTACGGAACGCAAGCAGGCAGAGGAGGCGCTGGAAAAGAGAGAGATGGAGCTTGAGGTCAAGACGCATGAACTCGAAGACATGAACTCGGCACTAAGAGTCTTGATGAAACAGAGGGATGAGGATAGAAACGAACTGGAAGAAAAAGTCTTGTCGAACATCAAAGTACTCATTCTGCCGCACATGGAAAAATTGAAAAATCATGTGGACCTGCAGGGAATGTCTTATGTGAATGTCCTTGCATCTAATCTAAGGGACATCATGTCACCCTTCGCTCAGAAATTGTCAGTCACCTACTTGAATCTTACCAAAAGAGAAGTGCAGGTTGCCAATCTAATAAAAGAGGGAAAGAGAACTGAAGAAATATCGGCATTTTTAAATATTTCTATCAGTGCTGTTAACGTGTACCGCTACCATATCAGACATAAACTGGGCCTGTCAAAAAAGCAGAATCTGCGTTCCTATCTTTCGTCCCTTACTTAAGAAATTAATACTCAACGGAAAGGAATAGATCTTCCGAATGACGAATTTCGTGCGAGGTGCCTTCGATGATTAGATCACTTGATGATGTCTCCAGAATTGCCGGGGAAAAAGGGCCGAAAAAGCTTGCCGTTCTCGCCCCTGAAGATGAGGAATTCATGCTGGCTGTGAAAAGGAGCTGGGAGGCAGGGCATATCGAACCGGTCCTCATCGGGAATTCGGAGAAGATGGAGAAACTGGGGGAAAAGGTCGGGTTCGACATTAGCAGGTTCGAAAGGATTATTGAAAGCGACAGGCAAAGGATATCTGATCTTGGCATCGGCATGCTCTTTTCGGGGAAACTGTCTATCGTCAGCAAAGGCCAGATTCCGACCGCCTATGTCTATCGCTCGATCATCAGGGCGGAAGGGAAGGCGGCTTCCGGCATGACAGTGAGCGTCGTCTCCTTCTGGGAGATTCCGGGACTCGGCCATCTGACTGCCTTCACGGACACCGGCGTCAGTATAATGCCTGATTACAAGACGAAGGTGGATATTCTCAGGAATGCCGTCTTTCTGTACCATTTGCTCGGGTATAAGAAACCGAGAATCGCCGCTATTTCCGGTCAGAGGAAATTCGGCGGGACCCTCGACTCTTACCGGGATTACAAATTGCTCAGGAAAGCCGCAGATGCGGGAGAGCTCGGAGAATGTGAGTTTGTCCATGCCACCTCCTTCGCGGAGATATTCCTGGGGCCAAGGGGTCGCCTGAGAGATTACCGCGATGTCGATTTAGCGAAAATGCCGCACATCATCCTCGTCCCCCGCCTCGATACGGGCAACATCCTGTGCAAGCTTGATTTCTTTCTGGATGTGACACGCTGCTCCATTGCAGTGACATCGAGAGGAGCAGTCTGTATTCCCTCCCGCGCAGATTTCAGCGATTCCATTGTGACGGAGCTTGCCATGGGCGTCGTGGTGGCCGACAGGCTGGAAAAGGAGGTGAGGTAAATGGCCGGCACATTCGCAGGGATTATTGACGCGGCGAGGAAAAAGGCAGTGAAGAGACGGCTGGCGATCTCATCGATGAAGAAGCCGGATCTGGAAATTATCTCCAGGGCGGCGAGAGAGGGTCTTGTCGTTCCGTTGCTGGTCGGTGACGGCAAAGCGGCGGAAGCCATGGTAAGGAAGAGCCATCTTGCGTCTCTGGAATATGAAATCATGGATGCGAAAGATGCCGGCGGGGCTCTTCGGACGGCGATCGAGCTCGTCCGGGAAGGGCGTGCGGATATGCTTATGCAGGGAGCTGATGATCTAAAGACATTCATGAACGCCGTTCTCGATGCAAAGACAGGCCTCTTGAAGGACAAGCTGGCAAGTTATATATCGGTCTTCCAGTTGCCAAAGAGCGACAAACTGATTCTTGTGACCGATACGTTCGTGAATAACTATCCGGGCGTTACTGGAAAGCAGTTGATCCTTGAACAAGCAATAAAGCTGGCGTGTCTGCTGGGGATCGAGGCGCCGAAGGTGGCGGTCCTTGCTGCCATTGAGCAGGTGAATCCCAGCATCCCCTCGACGCTTGATGCCGCCGTGCTCTCCAAGATGTCGGAGAGGAAGCAGTTCGGAAACGCCGTCGTCGAAGGCCCCCTCGATATTGATTGCGCCTTGAGCCAGGTTGCAGCGGGAAGAAAAGGGATTAAGAGCGTCGTCACCGGAAACGTCGATATCTATCTCGTACCCGAGATCGAGAGCGGTTATCTGCTTGCCCAGTCCCTCGTTTTTGTCGGACGGATGGAAATGGCAGGTGTCCTCATGGGAGTGACAAAGCCCGTGATCCTGAATCTTCCCTTCGTCTCCCAAGAGAACCGGCTTGTGGAAATAGCCCTGGCATCCTTGATCTGAGGGAAAGAAAGAAATGATGAATAAGGAACATCACCTGCTTGTCATCAATGTAGGCTCGACATCGACGAAGGTGGGCTGGTTTTCGGGCAGAGACCATGCCGTACTCGAAACGATTCGATACAGCAGTGAAGCGCTGGCTTCTTATAAATCGATCGGTGAACAGCTTCCCCTCAGGGAGGAGGACCTCCTTAACTTTCTGAAAAAAAACGGGATCAGCCTGGAAGAGATCGATATGATCGTAAGTCGCGGCGGACTGGGGAAACCGGCGCCCGCTGGCGCTTACAGGATCGACGACGTCATGTGCAGGGATCTCCTGGAGGGTAAATACGGAATGCATCCCTCAGCACTGGGGCCGGCCATGGCCCTTGATATTGCGAAAAGATACGGTATGCCGGCCATCGTCATCGACCCGCCGAGCACAGATGAATTCCAGCCTCTTGCGAGAATATCCGGGCTTCCCGAAATTGAGAGAAAGAGCGCCTTTCACGCCCTGAACCAGAAGATTGCGGCAAGGAGGCTGGCCCGGGAGATGGGGAAAAAATATGAGGAGCTGAATTTAGTGGTGGCCCACCTCGGCGGGGGTATCACCATCGGCGCCCATCAGAAGGGACGGGTCATTGACTGTACCCATGGACTCGGAGAAGGCCCTTTCACGCCGGAGAGAGCCGGCTCCCTTCCCACAATAGATTTGCTCAATCTTGCATTCTCGGGAAAGCTTGACAAAAAAGAGATGCAGGGCCGGCTTGTGGGGCAAGGAGGCCTCATGGCATATCTCTCCACAACGGATGGGCAGAAGATCCGCGACATGATCAATGCGGGAGACGAAAGGGCGAAACTGATTTATGAAGCCATGGCCTATCAGATTGCCAAGGACATCGGTGCCATGTGTGTTGTCTTAAAAGGCGCAATCGACGGAATCATACTGACAGGTGGACTGGCCCATTCTAAGATGCTGACTGACTGGATCAGGGAGTGGGTCGGTTTCCTTGCACCTGTCTTCGTCTATCCCGGTGAAGACGAGATGTCGGCCTTGGCCGAAGGCGGCCTGCGGGTCCTGCTGAAGGAAGAAGAGGTAAAAAGCTACCTGTGATATTTTTATTTCAGACCCGTGGCCAGGAAGGCGGCGCCGATGGCCCCGTTCACCTGGGCATATTCTGAGACCTCGACGGCCATTCCGATCTTTCTCTCGAGGGCCTTCACAACACCGATATTCTTTGCCACGCCGCCCGTCATCACCACGAGAGGTGCAATCCGCAAACGGTTTGCCATAGCCGCTATCCTTGCGGCGATGGACTCGTGTATGCCTGCAATAATGTTCTCCCGCTTTTCGCCCTTTGAGATGAGCGAGATGACCTCCGATTCGGCAAAGACCGTGCAGAGGCTGCTGATTCTGGAGGGATCGCCTGCTCTCAGGGAAAGGGCTCCAAATCCGTCAAGGTCCACTTCCAGAGCCCTCGCCATCACCTCCAGGAAGCGTCCTGTACCGGCGGCGCACTTGTCGTTCATGGCGAAGTTTTTCACTTTCCCCTTTTCGTCGAGGACGATGGCTTTGCTGTCCTGCCCGCCGATATCAATGACGGAGCGGGCACGGGGATTCAAATAATAGGCGCCCGCGCCGTGACAGATGATCTCCGTCATGGCCTTGTCCATGAACTTCACGCTGTTCCTGCCGTATCCTGTGGACACGACTCTCCTGATGTCAGACTTCTCGATGCCGAGTTCTTTCAGCAGTTCCTCGTACACCTTCGTGCCGGCCTGTTCAGCGTTGTACCCGGTAAAGATGACCCTTGTGCCGCGTATCTTCCCTTCGGCCATGACGGCCGCCTTTGCGGTGATAGATCCGATATCAATTCCTGCTGTAATCATCATTGGCTCTCACCTAGCTACTGCCTAAGTACATCATTTCCTTATTAAGGTGTCATATCGACCNNAAAATACGTAACCGAATTTATGAACTAGTGTACTAATCCCCTTTTCGCTGCTTGATAATTTCCATGAAAGCATCGATGCGCGTGGAAACCTGGCTCTCAGAAAAGCTCCGCTCATCCACCATGTCCGCCTCAATCATCAGGCAGGGAATCCCTCTTTCCTTCTCTACGATCTTCTTGATATCATACTGTCCCAGGGAATAAGGTTTGCAGCTCCGGTTCGAATGCATCACGATGCCGTCGACCTTATACGTGTCCACCATCTCAAGCACCATACGGGCCATCTCATCCACGCCGATATTCAGGTAGATGCGCGTGTAGGCCTCGGCCATGGAGTCAAAGAAGTTATCGTCGTCGATGTACTTCGCCGTGCCGCACCAGGCGGAAGTATAGGTATCCGCCACGAGGCAGGCATTGTGAGACGCCAGTTTTTCCGAGAGCCAGCGTGTCCGGGGCCAGATGGGGATATTGTCCCAGAGGAGCCTGTACTTCTCATTGGGAATAGCCCCGATCCCTCTGGCCACGCGGTCTTTCATCTTCTCCAAAAGTTGGGTGTAATAGTCGATTACCAGCGGTGTCCCTCTCAGCGTGACGATTAGCGCCAGGTGGTAAAAGGCATCAAAGGCCGTCATGGGCGCGGGACTGTTTGCGGTTGTCGCCAGCACGGCCTGCCAGAGCCGCTGTCCTTCAAGGGAAAGCTTTCCCACAGCCTTTAGATGGTCGCTATCCATTTTCCTTCCGCATGCTTTTTCCAGGAAAAGGACATATTCATCGAGCTGCCTGCGGACATATCTTTGGACCTCTTCTGCGTATCCTGTATGACAAAACGGTGTATCGAAGATGAAAAGGGGGACGTTGAAGTAGCGGGCCTGAACTTCATACCATTTCAGAACGGTCCCGCAGATATTATTGCAGCAGACGAGCATGTCGGGACGGGGAAGACCGCCGATGGGGCCGCCGTTGACCGTTGCACAGGCGATATCAGAGCGGGCGTAGGAACAGAGGTCGCTTGAATATCCCATGGATTCCGACTTTTCACAAAGTTCCGTCCCCATCTTGCTCGCCCCGATCATTGCCCCATGGTTTTCCGGATAAACGGGAATTACATCCATCGCTATGAGGGGTTCGACGGGGCCGCCGCTTGTAATCCAGGCAACCTTTCTGCCGCTGATGCGGGCGCTCTTTGCCTCCATGTAATAGACCATCATGATCTCTTTCATCTTCTTTTTCTTCTTGAAATGGAGGGCAAGTTTCTTGATCTTCGCGAGAAAGAAGAGCACGATCTCCGGCATCTTATTCATAGACGTCTCACTTCAGTTTATTCATTAAATAAAATATTTCATAACATATCGACGAATGTTTCAAAACGTGTGCGTAACTGTCCCTCCGAAGGGAGCTGATCCTCCACTTCAAACATCATGTTGGGGATGCCTTCTCTATCGAGAAATTCCTTCATGTAGGGATAATCAAAGGCATGGGGGTCGCAGAACTTGAGAAAAAAGAAGACGACACCGCTGGCGTCTTTCTCTTTTATTATCTTCAGAAGATTTTCACCCCGGGTGAAGATCCCGGCATGCTTTGCCGGGCATACGGGCCTGTTCATATAACGTCCGGCAATTGCGGCGATGGGATCCGCATTATCCTTTACCGATTCCTCAAAATATCTTGACCCGGTGCAGAAATCATCCCAGACGACGACCCCGCCGGCATCTTCAATGATCCGGTAGATATCGGGGTGGTTACAAACGCCGCCGGCCAGGACTATACGCTTGCCTGCGGATAATTTTGCATTCTCCTTCTTCTTTTCCAGTTCCTCTATCACTGCGGGAAGAATCTCAAGAATATGGTCCCGGTCCATAATCATGGAAGCCTTGACAACGGCATAGAGATCGCTGCCGCTGATGATTCCGGGGTGTTCCGCTTTCAATTCATAAAGCCTCTTCAGAGAACCCCTGATGGTGTTGAAGGTCTTAATGGCGTTCTTCAACTTGTCGTCGGTGATCTGTACGCGTAGGTGCGAGGCAAGGTCATTCCTGAATTTTTTCAGGACATCGATCATGTAGGCCCTGGCGCTGTCTGTATCCAGTTTCACAGGCAGCACCACGTCAACGTGGAAAGGCCCTTTCACATTCATACGCCATATGTCGGAGAGCCGCTGGATCGAATCGCAGGTGTGCGGAAAAACGGCCCCATCGAGGAAATCAAGATTGCCTGCCAGGGCCCCTTCGAGGGCTCCCCGCACGAGAGAGCAGCAGTAGGATTGAAAATGGGCATCGGCAAAGTGAATATTTTCTCCCGTCCCGAAAATCCTGTAAGGGAGCGCTCCCGCGGCATATATGATTTCTTCCGGTGTATAGGAACAGAAGTATCCTACGATTTTCCGCCCTTGTTCCTTCATTTTCCTGCCGTATGATCCCGGGTCTTTCAATATCTCATAAAATTCATCCCGTTGTTTCATTCACCGAATCTCCTCGTTTCACTCTCCCGCATATTTCCCTGAACTCTTCAAATTTGCGATCTCTTCCTCCTCCAGAACCTTATAGGCGATTTTGCCGACAATGGTCTTCGGCAGGGTCTTGCGAAATTCAATCTCACGCGGGCAGCTCCACTTGATGAGGTGCTCCCTGCAATGATCAATGAGCGCGTTCTCCATCTCCGGGCCTGCCTTTCCCGGGTCCTTCAGGACCACGAAGCCCTTTACGCGCTGCACCTGAGATTCGTCCGGAACACCTATGATGCATGCCCCTTCAACCTCGTGATGCAGGCACAGGATGTCTTCCACCTGGGCGGGGTAGACGTTCATACCCGATGATTTGATCATCCGTTTCTGTCTGACCTTGAAATAAAAGAATCCGTCCTCATCCATGGTGCCTATATCGCCGGTGTGGAGCCATATCCTTCCATCAGGGTGTCTCTTCAGTGTCTGCGCCGTTTCTTCCGGGTTATCCAGATACCCGAGCATAACCGCAGGGCCATGGATGCATATCTCGCCTTCTTCACCTGCATCGGCTTCCTCCAGTGTTCCGGCTCTCACGATCTTGGCGAGCATATCCGGGAAAGGGAGTCCGATACTTCCTTCCCTGTATTGGTCAAAGGGAGTAACCATGATGGCCGTCACCGCTTCCGTAAGGCCGTATCCTTCGAGGAGCTGGCATGTTCCCCCCTGTTGTTTAACGATCTTTTCAAAGCGCTCCTTGACAGTTCGCGGAAGAGAGTCAGCGCCGCTGAAGGTGGCCCTGAGACAGCTCAGATCGGTCTTCTGGAAACCGGGATTCCTGCCCAGAGCATCAAAAAGGGTGGGCACTCCGATCACGAACGTGGGACGCCTCTTTTTGATTACTTTGGCCACAGTATCTGGCGTAAACTGGGGAACAAGGAGGCTCCTCGCGCCGCCCATGAAGCAGGCGTTCACGCAAACGCCGAGGCCGAAGCCATGAAAGATAGGAAGGATGGCGAGGATGGTGTCCTTTTCCGAGAGGCCTCCGATAACAGAGACCTGCATGCCTTCGCTGATGAAGTTCATGTTGGAAAGCATGATTCCTTTGGGGATGCCCGTTGTTCCTCCGCTGTAGAGGATAACGGCCATCTCATCCGTATCCATCCGGGCCTTTGCAGCCTTCGGGTGAGGGCCTTTCATAAGCTCTCCCCACCACCTCACCAAGGGGTCTTTAGGAACCTGCGGGATCTTACGTCCCTTCGTAAGGTTGAAGCCGATTTTTTTTATTCCCTTGAGATAATCGGGTATACGAGTCAGAATCAGGGCTTCGAGAGGTGTTCTGTCTTTGACCTCCCTGAATTTGCCGTAGAATGCGTCCAGGGTCAGGGCAAAGCGGCTCCTGCTCGAATTTAGATAGAACTCGATCTCCTTTGCCGTGGAGAGAGGATGAATCATGGCCGCTATGGCGCCGAGCTTGTTCGACGCATAAAAGCAGATGATCCCTTGAGGTGTCGTAGGCATGGAGATGGTAATCCGATCTCCCTTCTTCATGCCGAGTGAGGCCAGTGCATCCGCGCACCGGTCGATGTCGTGGCTGAACTGCCTGTAAGTTGAGGAATACCCGAAAAAATCATAAGCGACGGCCTCCGGACACCGTTCCACGGTCTTCATGACCGCTTCATACATGGTCACTCGCGGGTAACTGATGGATTCCGGGATATCGCCGTAAAATTTCAGCCAGGGTTTCTTTTCGTACATGCCGCGATTTCTTCCTTCCGAATAGGTGTGTGCTGCAGCCGTGGGAGACAATAATGCAGAAGACAAAAAAATGTCAATGAAAAAGGCTCTATAAAACGACGGCACAGCATTCCCCGTTAAAATCCTCAATGCCGGCTTGCCATTCTATATTCTTTAGCTATTTAGAGTTGTTTGAAGAAGAAAATGCAGTAATTTTTCATAGACCTTCAATATTAGACTCAGTACATCATTTCATTATTAAGGNNGAAATTTCTGAACTGTGGCATAAAATACGTAACCGAATTTATGAACCAGTGTACTCAGGTGGCCACTAAGAGTAGGGATGAAATCAATATAACAGCGCCGAGAGCCTCGCCTTAATCAGCTGCTCAGCTTCATTCACGATTCTCTCAATGAGTTCTTTCACTGTCGGTATATCACGGATCAGTCCCATTACCATGCCGGTCCACCAGATGCCGGATTCCAAATCTCCGTCTGTGAGGACCTTCCTGCTTCTTTCACCAGCAACAAGAGGTAAAAGGTCTGCAAAGTCTGTCTCGCCGGGGCGAGCCTCCATCTCAAGAACTTTGTTGGCGACGCTGTTACGGTAGACACGCCCAGTATGCCTCAATGTTCGAAGAATTAAAGTCGTCTGCCGTTCGTCGGAATCGACGATCTTTCTTTTCATGTTCTCATGAACAGGGGCTTCTTTCGTTGCCAGGAAACGGGTGCCCATATTGATGCCGTGAGCGCCAAGGGCGAGGGCGGCAACTAAGCCGCGGCCGTCGCCGAAACCGCCTGAGGCTATGATGGGTATCTTGATTTTATCTGCCGCGGCAGGAATGAGTACAAGACCCGGAACATCATCTTCACCCGGATGACCGGCACATTCAAAACCGTCGATACTCACAGCGTCGCAGCCAATCTTCTCAGCCGTGAGTCCATGGCGGACTGAAGTGCACTTATGGATGACCTTGATGCCTGCTCGCTTGAATGCGGGCAGGAATCTCTCCGGATTATTCCCCGCAGTCTCGACAATCTTTATGCCGGAGTCAACAATGGCCTGGGCATACTCTTCATACGGTATGGGCTTGATGGCAGGCAGGATCGTCAGGTTAACGCCAAACGGTTTGTCCGTCATCTGCCGCGTGCGTTCAATCTCCTTCACAAGGTCACGGGGAGTAGGCTGGGTGAGTGCTGTAATGACACCGAGGGCCCCGGCATTAGCCACTGCAGAAGCGAGTTCCGCGCAGCCGACATTCTGCATTCCTCCCTGCACGATAGGGTGCTTGATACCGAATAGTTCAGTAAAGCGGGTACGGATCATAGAAATTCACACCTCCTGCTATGATTACTTCCATAAGGCGAACTCTTCATGAATGGCCCATTTATAGTAAGGGTATTCACGTTGCCGTCTATTCAACGGCGAATCTGTTAACAGCGAAGAAACCCCGGAATAAAAAAAGCCGCTGGAACCGGGGGCATAATACTGAAGTTGCGAAATTAGTACCATGACCCCGCTTTCTAGAGGTTTTCATCTTTCGATCGTAAGCGAGCGGAAGATGAAAGTTGTGGAGCATAACCGGCGCTTTCAAAGTATGGCTTTTACTTAGTGCAGGGACCGAGGTACTTGCCGCTCATTGTACTCTTTACGGTCATCTGCTTGCCGTCCTGACTTGTTGTGGTGGTCTGGGACCCGTCGAATGTAGTTTTGCTGTAAGCTATCTCGCCATTGCTGACCGTACCGTTCTTGCACGTCATGGTCCAAAAGACCTTGTTGCCTACCGTGCGCTGGTTCGTCATCTTGCATTGCTGCTCACCCTTTCGCTGCGGCTGCGGCACAGCATTCTGCTTAGTCATGCAGATTGTGTTCTTCATAGGGCGCTTCATTTCTTTCTGCATGCCCGGCATATCCATTGTTGTCGTTATCTCCCAGAGCCCCTCCTGATAATTGGGCGCCGCAAATGCCGCCACAGCATAAATAAGACTTAAGACAATCGCGACAAAAAGACTTCTCTTTATCATATAGAACCTCCTTTTTTCATTTCACTGTTTTTAAGTTTCTTCTGAAAGCTCCAAAAAGAATTCCTTGCCCTCGCCGTCGAAGGATGGTTTCGCCCTGATGAAGAGTTGTCCGGTGCGATGATCACCTTCCTCTGCAATGACGACATCGAACCCTTTAGATTCCAAATCCGCCGGGGAGATGATGATCGAACAGCCGAGATTGGGACTCAGGATGCGAGGCAACTCTTGATTCATTTTACTTCCTCCTTTGGTCATCAGACTTGATCAACGAAGGGCTATCCTGACATCCCCATGGTCTGTATCAGATTTGTGAATTTAAGGGAATTTGCAAATTGATGACAGAGTATAATACACGTTAATTTTTCTATACAAGGATTTTTCTCAAATTAGATGATTGAAATTCGGTCCTTGCAATTTCATAGGGACGAAGAGCTTAGGATGAAACTGAATAACGCCATTCCTGATGCAGCACAGGGCACGCATCATTGCCATCTTCCAATTTCTCATTTCATTCAATGTCATTGAATGTTTCTTTAAACACCCCTCTCTTTTCAAGGTTCTGAAGCGTCATCCCGAAATCGCCGTAAATGGAGATACCCCTGTATAATAAGCACGTTACAGATAATTACACGGAATCTGATAAAGCTGGCACGCATATTGCGCTTGTATAATGGCAAATAAATCAGAAACATTGGAGGAAACAGATCATGAAAAAGACAATTAAGACATTAGGCTTGGCGATATTTGTGGTGCTGATGACGGCGACGTTCGGTTTTGCCGAGTATGCAACAGCCAGTGTGAGCGAGTTCCCCTATTTTCAGCTTGGATGTTTGATAATTGGTGGGATGATGGTCATCTCTCTGAAGCAAAAATATACGAGGTTTTATGCCGGTGAGCTGATGGGCGTGTTCGCGATGTATACGCTTCTCGTTGCCCTGTTCACGGCGCCGGTTTTCAATGCCATTAAGAACCTTGTAAGCTAAGAAGACCGACAAACCTGGTATTCATGGCAGTATGGTGATCAAATCTGGAGGGAAAGGAGGTTAAGGCCATGTTAGCGACTCACAAGACACACCAAGACCGCAAGATGTACAGTGCGATTTTCATGCTGAGTTCATGGGGGTTTGTCATCGTGATTGCCTCATTCCTCTTCCTTTATGCGGGTCACAAACTGGATGAGCTTCTGGGTACTTCTCCCAACTTTATGTTCGGGTTATTTTTCCTGGCCATATTTGCCTGTATCGGCAGGCTATATCAGGATGCCTGGTTGAAGCGAAAGGATGTCTGAGATCATCCTCCCCACGCGGAAAACATAAAAGATCTTTTCACGATCTGTAATCCTCGCTAAAGCCCCTCTGCGCATCTTCGCAAAGGGGCTTATTTTATGATTCGGGATTATCGAGAGTAAACGGTGGATATAGATTAGGTTCATAATCTATCAAGTTCATTTCTAACGGCCAAACCGATCCTTTCCAGCACATAGGGTTTCTTGACATAGGCGCCGGCTCCCAACTCCTGTGCCTTCTTGACCCGATTCGTTTCGGAAAATCCGCTCACAATGTGAGGTGCGCCTGGTCATTTGCTCCGATGAAAGACCAGGAGATGGGCCATCTCAGCGACCTTGTTGCTCCTTACGCTCGCCAGCTCATGTACTATAAGCCGTAACAATACTCTCCGGACTTCAAGACCAAGTATTTTCCATTGCACACTATGAGAGAAGCTCGCCTGCCCGCTGACAATGCATTATACCGGCTGCGGGGTGAGGCTATGGATGGGGAAGACATGTGTTTCGAGATAGGTCATGACGCGGCGGGCTTCGGCGCGGGCCTCGGCAATCTTGCTGGGAGAGATGAAGGGATACGGATCCCGGAGAGAGGCGCCTTCGATGGCCGCGGCGCCGCGGGCACCCATCTGGCCGAAGTAGTCGCCGTCGGGTTCGGCATTGTGGAGCACAGCCCAGGCGAGTGTCCAGTCGCGGGCGATGCTCCTGGGATTGTAGCCTCCCGCGCCCAGCATGAGCATCTTCGGCACGAGTCGACGAATCCCGTAAATGACTTCGGCATAGATATTGTTCGTCAGAGAGAGATGCGACATGGAATCGGTGTACATGGCGTCAACGCCGGCTGAGAGAACGCAGACATCGGGTTTGTATGTACGAGCCAGGGGCGATACGATGCGGCGGAATACTTCGCCGTAGATGTCGTCCTCTGTGCCGGGTGCAAGCGGGACATTTACATTGTAGCCGTAGCCGTGGCCTTCGCCAAGTTCATTCTCAAATCCGGAGTTCCAGGGAAAGAGCGTGCGCGCGGACTCGTGCAGGGATATCTTCAGGACGCGGCTCTCGTCGTAAAAGGCGAACTGAACACCGTCGCCGTGGTGCGCATCGATATCGAAGTAAAGGACACGGCGTCCCTGCTGAAGAAGATACTTGATGGCTATGACAACGTCGTTGAGGTAGCAGAATCCGGAGGCATAATTGGGGCCGCCATGGTGGAAGCCGCCTGTTGGACTGAAGACGAGGTCGATGTTTGGCTGTGAAATCAGCAGATCGGCGCCCATGACGGAAGCGCCGACGGCGAGCATGGAGTATTCGAGCACGCCGCGTGCGACGGGGTTGTCGCCGGTGCCGATGCCGTAAGAGAGCAGGCGGGTGTTGAATACGCCCATGGAGGCCATGACGAGGTAGTGATAGTAATGGACGTCATGGAAGGCGAGGACCGAGTTTTCATCAATGGGCGCGGGCTCCATGATCTGAGTGCCGGGCAGGGGGAGAAGGTCGTAGCGCTTGCACATATCAAGGAAGAGACGGGAGCGGGCGGTGATGAAGGGATGGTCTTTCTCGATGGTGAATTCCTCGAACCGGGGCGAGTAGATGATGACAGAGCGCGTGTCGGGCAGCACGCTCTGGCCGACGAGGTAGTCGGGCGATTTGATGAATCCAGTTGACGGCGCCACGGGTGTGATTATGTCGGACAGCTCCGGCGTTTCAGGGACACCCGCGAGGTCGAGTTCCAGTTCCAGCTCATTGCCCTCGCGACGGGCATCGCGGAAGCCGACTTTGTAATATATGCGCAGGGCACGCGCATTGTTGCGACTTTCAAATACCCAGATTTTTTTGTATCCAAGGCGTTTGGCTGCGGCAAAAAGCGGGTAGGCGACGATGCTGCCGATGCCGCGATTCTGGACCTGGTTGTGGACGAAGAGGGTAAACTCGACGATATCCGGGTCTGGCATGGGGAAGAGCATGCCGTGGGCGACGACGGCGCCACCCAGTTCGGCCTTGAGGTTCATCGCATTGCGGAGGCAACTGCGAATCCACTCGATGCGTGTTTTCTGGTCGACGGGGGGCAGTCCCTGGATGGCGGCCTTTGGTTCATAGGTGTCGTACATCCGCGCGAGTGGTTCGAGATCAGCATCGCCGCAGGGCGACACGGTTACGACATCTTTTTTCTTGTCGAGGGCCGAACAGGGCCATAGGTCGAGTTCGGCGAATTGCTTCATGATGTCCGGCCAGTTCACCATTCCTCCTGCACATTTTCTATAATTGCCTACCCAGATAAGAACATTCGAGGGCAGGCTTCCGCAGGAATCCTATTCCAGTGTTACAAAGTATAGGAGAAGACCTTCTTGCCTGTCAACATGATTAAACTGCTACTAATAATCACTAAAAAATGCATAATTGACATTTCATCAAGACATGGCTTACAGAGCACGCCTGAAATTATATTGTGAATAGCAGCATAATCAAGTACACTGTCTGGTGAATTCACTGATCATAATCATAGAAATTAAGAATAGGAATAGAGTCACATGGTTGAAGAAAAAAAGAATGAATCAAATGAAGAAAAGAGTTTTGCAGAGCTGTTCGAACAAACCCAGGTGCGAAAAGATTTTTTGAAGCCGGGGCAGAAGATTGAAGCTACCATCGTTAAGATCACCCAGGATTGGATTTTCCTCGATCTGGGAGGGAAGAGCGAAGGCTATCTGGACAGGAAAGAATTGGCAGATGAGAATGGCAATCTTTCTGTAAAAGAGGGCGATTCTATTGAAGCCTATTTCCTTTCATCGAAACATAACGAGAAACTTTTTACAATGAGGATAGGCGCAGGAGATTCCGCTCGAACCCATATAGAAGAAGTCTGGCGAAGCGGGATTCCCATTGAGGGTGTCGTCGAGAAAGAGATCAAAGGGGGTTTCGAGATCAAACTGGCAGGTGATATGCGGGGCTTCTGTCCATATTCTCAGATTGACCTCAGGCGTACGGAGAATGCGAAAGACTATATTGGCCGACGCCTGCCTTTCAGAATTATTGAATATGGAGAGCGGGGGCGCAATATCATTCTGTCTGCCAGAGCCATTCTGGAAGAGCAGAAGAAAAAGGATGAAGAGGCGCGGAAGGCCGAACTGCACGAGGGGATGCTCGTGAAAGGGACCGTCGTCTCCATCCGGGATTTTGGCGCCTTTCTGGATATTGGCGGTTTACAAGGTCTCCTTCCTATCTCGGAGATCGGCTGGGATCGGGTGGAGGATATTTACGCGCGCCTGTCCGTTGGTCAAACATTCGATGTAATCATTGCCAAAATGGATTCGCAAAACAATCGTATCAGTTTCTCTTTGAAACAGACATTGTCCGACCCATGGAATGAAGTAGAGGCAAAATACCCCGAAGGGACCTTTCATACAGGAACCATAGTGCGTCTGATGAAATTCGGCGCCTTCGTCAATCTGGGACCGGGGGTTGACGGTCTTCTCCACATTTCCAAATTGGGAAAGGGCAAGAGGATCGTTCATCCCAGTGACGTAGTAAAAGAAGGGCAGGCCATCGAAGTCAGGATTGATGCTATAGACAGGGATCAAAAGAGGATATCCCTTTCCATGCCGGAGGCGGAAGCGCCGGATGACGCAGCGCGCAAGATAGAAAAAACGCCTGAAGATGGTTATCATGAATACGGCGGGGAAGCCGCGACGTCGCTGGGTTCATTGGGCGATATTATGAAACGGAAACCGGGAAAAAAGAAAAAAGCGACACTTGATGTTTCGCAGGAATGACATATTCACGCAAGCAATGCCGCCATCTCTTCTTTGCGGGCATTTGCGTCGGCAGCGCCCATTTCCATGAGGTTTCGTATATAGCTGGGAACGAACATGACCATGCTGAGCCAATCAAAGTTTTCCGTTTCATGAGTGCCGAGTCCACGCATTAAGAAACGAAACAGTCGGGGCAAATCGCGTTCGAATTTTCCTGCAATTTTTCCTAAGTACACTGGTTCATAAATTCGGTTACGTATTTTATGCNNAATAATGAAATGATGTACTAAATCGACGGAAGGACGTAAAACAAATGCCCGAACTAATCGGAGATTAAGATCTTCCTTTAATGATTTGTTATCAAGAACGCGGTTGACTCGCTCCAGTCCAAGTGCATCCTGGTCCAGGAAATCCAGAAAAATAGCATTCATTAATATGCCCATGATCTGTGCGATGGACGGATAACGGCGACTCGCTTCAGAACGTGCCTCTTGTACAGAGGGCTTATAGCGAGTCGAGATTGCCAGGATTCGCCCTGCGCCAAGATGCAGAGAAGGCGAAAGTGGCGCTGATTGGCGAATGACACCATCACCGTACCATGAATCTCCAACCTTGATGGCTGGAAAGAAAATGGGCAAAGCCGCGGAAGCCATAATTTGGTCGACTGTGATTTCCGTCATAAGACTGTGTCTATCCGGCCTTTCCCACATTTCGATATTCTTTCCCTGAACCCATGTAACGGTTTGACCTGTTGCATAGTTTGTAGCCGTGATGGCAAGGGGCTTTTAGTTCTTGCTGTCGTATATTATCGCGGACCCCTATTATTCCGCCGTCCGATGATTTGAATCCCTTCTGCAGCATTTTTCTGAGAGGCGTAGTATACACCAATCCTTTCGGAGACCTTGTCCGGGACATTCCTCCTGACAGAAGCGATAACCCCCAACGGAGAACATTTTTTGAGAGTGTCCATGCGTCTACGTTAAAGACTTGATAGATTTTAAGTTTAAGCCAGAACTCGCTGAGTGCATCGACAGCTTCCGCAAAGGTGCCCTGATGATTGACAATAAACGATGCGTTGATGGCGCCTGCGGAAACGCCCGTTAGTATCGGGGGCGGGAATTACAGAGGCGTTGAGGCCGAAATGACAGGCATTGATATAAGATTACTGCGCATTAACTGCTTAATGCGCTAAGGAATCTTGCGATGATATTCCCATTGACAGTTAGAGGGAGAAGTTTTAAATAAGCCCGTGACATCGAACCCACGAATTCATCAACCCGATTTCCTTTAGGGGAATTTTCTTGCGAGAAGGATATGGATATTTCTGTAGACATTAACTGCGACATGGGGGAATCTTTCGGGGCTTACAAAATCGGCAGAGACGAAGAGATCATCCGTTACATCACCTCTTCCAATATCGCCTGCGGATTTCATGCATCGGATCCTAATGTCATGGAAAGAACGGTGCGGCTCTGCAGAGACCACGGGGTCAGAGCAGGTGCACATCCCGGCTATCCTGATTTGCCGGGTTTCGGAAGACGGTTCATGGACATGGACCGGAAGGAATTAATAAACGCCATCGTATACCAGGTGGGAGCCCTGCAGGGGTTTCTCGCCGTTCATCAAATGCCATTGCAGCACGTGAAGATGCATGGCGCCCTCTATAATCACCTGATCAAAGAAGAGCCCCTTTTTCTGGAGATCATTGAAATGGTGAAGAGCGCCTTCGGAGACGTGATTTTTCTGACACTGACCACGCCTGGGACGGCGGCGCTGAAGAAGGCCCTGAAAAAGAAGGGCGTAAGAATCGCGCTGGAGGCTTTTCCGGACAGGAACTACGGCGATGATGGAGAACTTCTGTCGCGAAAACACAAAGAGGCGGTATTGAAAGATCCGGACCTAATCGCAAAGAGAGCGGTACGCATGGTCAAGGAGAGGGGAATCAAGAGCGTCAGCGGACGCTGGTTGGATATGGAGATTGATACTTTGTGTATGCACGGTGACAACCTGGAAAGCATTGATGCTGCAAGAAGGCTGAAGACGTATTTTGAACAGGAAAACATTCACGTTAAGCCACTGACAGATCTCTTATAGCGTATGAACATTTCAAGGTATGGCGAAGAGGGGATACGGATCTTATTCGGAGAAAAAATCGATTTGGAGATCCATGAAAGGGTAAGGCGATATTATTTTTTTCTGAAGTCCCTCCAATTAGAAGAAATTACCGACATCATTCCCTCCTTCAGATCCTGCCTTATTCTCTTTGACAGGAAGAAAACTTCGTGCGAAGCGCTGACGGCCTCCTTACGGGAGAAGGAATTCTTGATAGCCCATATCGATATTCCGGAACCGAAAACATGCGAGGTTCCCGTCGAGTACGGCGGGGAAAGCGGCTTCGACATTGATTTTGTGGCGTCCCACACGGGATTGTCTGAAGACGAGATCATAGAGATCCATACCTCCGTCACATACAAAGTTTTTGCAGTGGGATTCCTGCCCGGGTTTCCCTATTTGGGAATCCTTGATCAGAGGCTGTATGTTCCGAGGCTTGAGACGCCTCGCTTAAGAGTTCCCGAGGGTTCCGTTGGCCTTGCTCAGCTTCAGACAGGGATATATCCCTTTGAGTCGCCGGCGGGGTGGAGAATAATAGGAAGGACGAACAAGAAGCTCTTCGATTACAATAAGGAGCCTTACAGCATCTTCCAGATTGGTGACAAAGTGAGATTCATACGCGCATGATCGAGATCATCCATCCCGGAATCATGTCACTTGTCGTTGACGGCGGCAGGTATGGATACAGGGAAGTGGGCATTCCGACTTCGCCTGCTCTGGACCTGTATGCGTTGAGCGCCCTTAATCATCTCCTGTGCAACGAGGGCAATGCCCCGGCCATAGAGGTATTCGGCGAAAAATTTTCTCTGAGATTCGGTAAGGACGTCTGTTGCGCCATTACGGGAGCAAAGGTGAGAGCCAGCCTCGAGGGCAGGCCTTTGCACTCCTGGATGTCTTTTGAGGCGAGGGCTGGGGAGACATTGACGGTCGATGAGGTCAGAGAGGGTTTCAGATATTACGTGGGATTTTCCGGTACTCCCGTTCTGGACAAGATCATTGGAAGCTATACGACCAATCTGGAGTGCCGGTTCGGCGGTTACCGGGGAAGGGCTCTTCAGAAAGGTGACAGCATTGACTTCGAGGACGTCGGGATGGTGGATGTACAGCGCATTCCGGAAGAGTTCATTCCGCGCATGATGCCGCCGCACACGCTGAGAGTAGTGGAAGGTCCTGAAAGCAATTATTTCACTGACGAATCCTTGGAAGAATTCCTGGGCAGCAAGGGAAGGACGGCCTTTACAGTTTCCACGAAGTTGAACAGGACAGGTATCCGGCTGGATGGCAAACCCCTGGCATTCAGAACGGATGCAGAAGAGAGCATAATATCAGAGGGCCTGCTGCCCGGCAGTATCCAGGTTCCGGTAGACGGCTTGCCCATCATCCAGCTTCATGAACGCACTCTTGGGGGATATGCGAGGCCGGCCCTGATAGCCAAAGTGGATCATGACCTTCTTGCCCACCTGAAGCCGGGCGACTCTGTAATATTCGAAATGATAGGAATCGAAGAGGCGGAGCGCCTCTTCGATAGGAAGATGGAAATCGTAGCATCAATCATAAACTGATATAGGAGGCAGCCATGTGGAAATTTCTGAGAGTTTTTTTTGCGGTGGTCATGATTTTATCTTTCACCTCTCTGGCATGCGCGCAGAATGAGATCCGGATCGGTGTCATCTTTCCCCTGACAGGGCCTTTGGCAACCACAGGACAGGGTCTGCTAAAAGGCGCTGAGTTAGCAGCCGACATTATTAATAACAAATACAATCTGAATATGCCCCTGGCAAAAACTGCAGGACTGCCGAATCTGAAAGGCGCTAAAATCAAGATTGTCCCCGGCGACCATCAGGGCAAGCCGGAAGTCGGCATGGCAGAGGCGGAGCGTCTCATCACGCAGGAGAAAGTCGTTGCCATCATCGGCTGCTATAACAGTGCGGTCACGGCCACGGCCGCTCAGGCCGCAGAACGCTACGGCGTTCCCTTTCTGAACGACAGTTCCTCATCACCTGGGCTTACGGACAGGGGTTTCAAATGGTTCTTCAGGACGACGCCGCATGACGATATGTTCAGCGAAAACTTCTTCATCTTTCTCAATGATCTGAAAAAGAAGAAGAAGATTACCGTAGGGCCCATTGCACTGCTTTATGAAAACACGCTGTTCGGCTCGGACTCCCGCAAATATCAGGAAATGTATGCAAAGAAGTATGGGTACGAAATCAGCGGCGCCGTGCCCTATCCCGCCAAAAGTACCCAGATGACGTCGGAGATTCAGAAACTCCGCAGTTATAATCCGTCCATTATCATGCAGACGTCTTATACGGCAGACGCCATCCTGTCCATGAAGACGTACAAGGAACTCAATTTCGCGCCTACTGCACTGATTGCAAACGATGCGGGCTTTAACGATCCTGATTTGATCAAGTCCCTTGGAAAAGATGCAGACTACATCCTGAGCAGAGAAGTTTGGGCAAAGGACCTTTCCGCGAAAAAACCGATGATCAAGACGGTTGCCGACATGTTTGAAAAAATGGCCGGAAAACCCATGTCGGGCGACTACGCTCGTTCATTTACGGGTATGATCGTTCTGGCAGATGCCATCAACCGCGCCAAATCCACGGAACCGGCGAAAATCCAGAAGGCGCTCTTGGAAACGAACATCAAGGCTGACCAGTTGATCATGCCGTGGGACGGTGTCAAATTCGACCCGAAGACCCACCAGAACGTACTTGGCAAAGGTATCATTGTTCAGATACAGAAAGGTGAGCGCTACACAGTATGGCCCTTCAATTTGGCCACGAAAGATGTGATCTGGCCTTTCCCGAAGTGGGACAGCAAGAGGTAACAACCTATCCGTCTGGTTTGATGGCTTAGGTCCAGGCAAAGAAGATAACATAAAGTAGGATACATCCATGGAAGGCGTATTTACGCAAACCCTGGTGAGCGGCATCCTGATCGGTTTCGTTTATGCACTGATCGCCGTCGGTCTCACCATGATTTTTGGGATGATGGATATCGTCAATTTTGCCCATGGCGAATACCTCATGGTTGCCATGTATTTCGCTTACTGGTTTTTTGTTCTCTTCGGCACGGATCCACTCTATTCCCTTCCCTGGGTGACGGTTCTCATGTTCCTCCTGGGAGTCATCACCTACTACGTCTTCATCAGGCCGATCATCAACGCTCCCATGCTTTCCCAGATCTTCGTGACCTTCGGAATTCTGATTCTTCTGAGAGGCGTGGCCCAGTATTTGTGGAAGGCAGACTACCGCATGATCCCCCAGACTCTGACGAGCGGCAATGTCAGTATATTCGGCGTCTATGTCGGTGTTTCGCAACTTGTCGCGGCAGCGGGCGCAATCATCTGCTATGGCCTTATCTTCTGGTTTCTTAAATCTACCAAGATGGGCATGGCCATGGAGGCAGTTGCCGAAGACAAGGAAGCGGCAAGACTCATGGGGATCAACAGTGACCGGATGTTTGCCCTTGCCTGGGGCATCGGCATCGCCTCCGTCGGCGTGGCCGGAGCCTTGCTTTCGAGCTTCTATTATGTATTTCCGGAAGTAGGCTCCAATTTTTGTCTGATGGCTTTTGTTGTAGTCGCTCTCGGTGGCTTCGGCAGTGTGCCGGGGGCATTTATTGCGGGGATTATCGTCGGACTGGTTGAGGTGTTGAGTGGCTATCTCATTGCGCCTTCTCTGAAGTTTATGTTTGTCCTGCTCTTATACCTGGGCGTGGTCTTCATCAGACCCCAGGGATTCATGGGAAGGAAATGACGCGGTCATGAAAAAGGGTTTGCTCGTATTTATATTGTTCATGTGCATTCTCGCGGTGGTCCCGCTATTTTTGCGCGACCCCTTTCTGTGCCATATCCTCATCATGATTATGATGTACGCCACAATGAGCATCGGCTGGAACGTCATAGGTGGATACGCAGGCCAGGTCTCGTTCGGTAATGCCGCATTTTTTGGCGTGGGAGCTTATACGACGGCTATCCTCCTGGTGAACTATAACGTAAACCCCTGGCTGGGAATGCTGGCCGGCTGTGTCCTTTCCGTAGGTCTTGCCGTCGTCGTCGGATACCCATGTTTCCGTTTGCGGGGGCATTACTTTGCTATCGCCACAATTGCGGTGGGCGAAATCATGGTGGTGATTTTTACAAACTGGGACTATGTCGGCGCCGCAGTGGGCATCTACATGCCCATCATGGAGGAGTCGTTTACGAACTTTGAATTCCACTCCTCGAAGATCCCGTACTACTATATAATCCTCTGTCATGCTGGTGTTTGCCATCGCCGTTTCCTATATCGTCGAGGAAAGTAGGCTGGGTTATTATCTCCGGGCAATCAAGGATGATCCTGACGGGGCGCGGAGTCTCGGGATCGATATCCAGAAATATAAAATGATCGCCTTCTCCATTTCCGCAGTATTGACCTCGATCTGCGGGACGTTCTACGGCCAGTACGTGTTATACATCCATCCGTCGAGCACGATGGACCTCATGATGTCGATCCATCTATGCATCATTGCGCTGATCGGCGGCATCGGAAAACTCTTCGGGCCCGTTGTGGGGGCCTTCGTGTTCATCCCGCTCATGGAGCTGACCAGGGTGTATCTCGGAAGTGAAGGACAGGGAATCGATATGATCATTTACTCTCTCCTCGTCATCATGATCGCCATCTGGCGGCCGCAGGGGCTGTGGGCATTGTTTTCAAAAGGTGACAAATGAGTTCTGAGATCCTCGTAGTTGACAATGTGACCAAACGCTTCGGCGGGCTTACGGCCAATGCGAATATTTCCTTCTCCATGAAGGAAGGGGAAATCATCGGTCTCATCGGACCTAACGGGGCGGGGAAATCCACACTGTTCAATTGTATATCCTGTTTTTACAACGCCGACGGCGGGAGAATCGTTTTCAAAGGACAGGAGATCACGCACAAAGACCCGGAATCGATCTGCAGGATGGGTATCGGTCGGACATTTCAGATCGTCCGGATCTTCAAGGACATGAACGTGCTGGAAAATATCATGATCGGGGCATTCCTGAGAAATCCAAAACGAAAGGATGCGCGAGCGAGGTCGGAGGAAGTGGCAGGCATATTCCGTTTCACGGACAAATTATATTTGAAAGCGACGTCTCTGACTATTTCTGAACAGAAAAGATTGGAGGTTGCCAGGGTCTTCGCAACAGGACCGAAAATCATGCTGCTGGACGAAATGATGGCGGGCTTGAATATACATGAGATCAAAGAATCGGTTGAGCTTGTTCTGCGGCTGAGGGAGATGGGCATAACACTTGTTCTTGTCGAACATGTGATGGAAGGCATCATGCCGATTGCAAATCGCGTCGTGGTTCTGGACTATGGGGAGAAGATAGCAGAAGGAACCCCCGATGAGGTCATTAACAACGAGAAGGTAATTGGAGCGTATTTCGGACAAAAATATGCTAAACGTAGAGAAAATAAAACTCGGATACAATAATATCCCTGTGATTCATGACGTTTCTTTCCGCGTTGAGAAGAGTGAAATAGTATCTCTCATCGGAGGCAATGGAAACGGGAAATCGACCATATTGAAGGGTCTCAGCGGCATCATGCACCCTTCATCGGGAAATATTATCTTCAATGGCCAGGACATCACGACGGCTGAGGCCCACAGGGTCGTAGCTTTGGGCATGTCCCACGTGCCGGAAGGCAGGCGACTTTTTCCCAGTCTCAGCGTGTACAAGAATCTGCTGCTGGGCGCCTATCTTACGGATGACAAAAAAATAATTGAAGATCGACTGGAATACGTCTACAGCATCTTCCCGATCCTGAAGGACAGGAGTCAGCAGAAGGCAAGTACCCTCTCCGGCGGTGAGCAGCAGATGGTGGCCATCGGNNAAGCTTGTCGAAAAGATATTCGAGGTGATTCAAGAAATCCGGAAGGACGGTGTAACCATTCTCCTGGTCGAGCAGGACGTCCAAGAAGCCCTTGATATCTCGGATCGGGCCTACGTAATCCAGACGGGCACGGTCGCCCTTGAGGGAACAGGCAAAGAGCTGCTGTCATCAGAACTCATACAAAAGTCCTTCCTCGGCCTGTAAACCAGAAAAAAGACGAAATGACAGAGAGGGAAGGGTGGGTAAAGATCACACTGACGGTTAGAAGGAGAAGTCTTGTTTATGGTGAAACCTTTCTTGGTCTCTTTCACCTTGTGTTCTTATGGATTAATGAATGTTATAAACTACCCTGGGAAGCCGGGGTAAAATGGGAGGAGAGAATCTGTGTTTCACCTGATGCCAGAGAGCATGGGTTGTAGAGTAGATCCTCTTCCCACTGCTTTGTTCAATAACTCGTACGGTATCATAAACCTTCTCAGATGGGAATGAGTTTGCACTTGCAAGGTTGATTCGAACGAAGCTATTTTACTGGGGGTTAAATTATATAACAAGTCTTGAGATGTCCTGATAACGAAACAGCAGTATTTGTGTGCTATCTATTTTCTCTTGCCCGTACTATTTACTCCTTCATCATGCCAGGGATGCCAGAGCAATATAAACTAACAGGTAATGGAATACCCCTCCCAGGAGCACGAACAGGTGAAAGATTTCGTGAAAACCAATCCCTGATCGAAAACCCGGTTTTTTGATTGCATATAATATCGCCCCAACAGTAAAAGATATCCCTCCGGCGAAAAGGTAAAATACGGCATTGGGGGGCATGGTTGTTAAAAGCTCTTTTATGGACATAATCCCAATCCATCCCATGAGCAGATAGATGACCGTGGAAAAATAGCGAGGTGCCTTGAGATAGAAGAATTTCAAAAACAACCCGGCAATAACCAGTGCCCACTGGATTATGATAATCGACCATTTCCAATACCCCGAAAGATATACATAACATACTGGCGTATAAGTACCGGCAATCATGAAAAATATGGCAATATGGTCCAGTTTTCGCCAAATAGATATTTCATTCTCATTTTGTTTCAACGCATGATATGTAGCACTGGCTAAAAAGAGCAGGATCACCGAAAAACCGTACACAATGGAGACTACCACATGAGCTACCGACGATCGTACGGTATAGATTAAATAGACGGTACCCGCAATTGCCGCAAATACCCCTATCAGGTGTGAATAGCACGATATTTTCTCCTGGCTCCGGATCAAAATGGCCACCTGTTTTCATCCTCTATGATAAGTTTCTATATTTTCCTGCACATTTTTTTTGTGCACTTCTAACCGCCCACAATACAATCACCTAATTCACTTCATTCAAATAACTGACATGTCACAGCAAATCTCGCGAATATGGGGGAATCACCCTGATGGGCTTCCAGATACCGATAAATAACCTGCTGGACGTAAGGTCGACAGAATCCGTAGTACCTTGAGAAATGTTCATCATAGATTTGGACAAAGGTTTCAAAATAGTTCTCTACGCAGCGGTAATAATCCGAATCTTGCGGATTTCGTGGACGATAAACGGCGGCAGGAGCGGACATGACCCATCACTATCAGGCGGTGAACAGGATGGATTGGGATCAGGAAACCAATGCCTTTTCTTACCCTATACGGGAAGGATTGCAGCAGTAAAGTGTGCCTTCCGAGGGATTTTACGAAGCAAGGGTGATGACGTCACCTGCCAGGATGACCTTATCGTCCTCCAGGATAACAGCATAGGCGCTTTGTTCGACAAGTTCGTACAGATGGAGATACTTGGCCACTTCCACAGGATCACTGGTTTTTCTGCCGAAGTATTTCCCCGGCTTGCTGAAGACATCAGTAGACACTCGGTCGTCGTAGATGGCAAAGTCAAAGGAGCTGTCGGTATGCCGGTTGCTGATGTTGGTTGCCGACGGCAGTTCATCGCGGAAGGCAATGCGCACGTCAATGTCGTTGCGGTACTGGGTGAGGAGGATCTTCTGGAAATCTGGCTCGGCTAGGTTCTCGCGGTTGACGACAAA
>PLLV01000119.1 GCA_003142295.1 Syntrophaceae bacterium | reverse complement strand
GATCAGCAAATATATTGTTATGCCCCGTCATTTTTTTGTTGCGTGCTGATTGCACATCAATTTCTACGATACCAATTTCATCATTTTGGGCGCCGGCTCGATACAAAATTCGCGTATCCGGCGAAGCTATCTGGCTTTTACCCGTGTAAGAAAGTCTTTTACCGCTTCTTTCTTCATAGCCTGTACGATTGGCGGTTATAATATAAATTTTGTTTTCCAAGCATCTAGTAATCATAGCATCCTGGCAATAAGGCCAGACAAGATTAGCCGGATGACAAATAATGTCTGCACCTTTCAGCGCCAATATTCTTGCCGATTCGGGGAAGAACCAGTCAAAGCAAATCATTATTCCAACCCTGCAAATTCCCAGATCAAAAACATTAAAGCCTGTATTGCCCGGTTTAAACCATAAATTTTCTTCGTTAAAAAGGTGAACCTTTCGATAAGTCCCCACATATCCCGCAGGCGATACTAAAACNNGGCAATAACCTCTTCAATGGAAACAAAAAGGTAACTGGTATTGAATAACTCCGGTAAAACGATCAACTCTGCATCGGCCTTTTCAATCATTGACAGCGCTTTCTCAATGTTCGCATCAGTGCTGCCGAATTCCGGTGAAAACTGGATAAAACCTGCCTTCATATTCTTTCTCTCTTCTAATTTTTAATATTGAGAGGCTAACTTTTCGACAGCGTATTTGTCAACTTGATTTTATTCTATACCGAATCTATGCCAAATTTACCGGCCCCAAAAACTGTTAAAGAAAGGTTACGATTATCAACCGATTATGACCCTGTCTCTACCCTCCTCTTTTGCCCTATAGAGAGCTTTGTCTGCTACCCGGATGAGTTCAATCGTATCTAATCCATGGTCAGGATATGCAGCGATGCCAAATGATAAGGTAATTGAAGGAAGCAGTTGACCGCGAAAATGAACTTTCATATTTTTGATTTCTTTCCTGAGAGACTCGGCGTATTTGCATGTGTCCTCAACGGATGATTCGGGCAGAATAAGCATGAATTCTTCTCCTCCATAACGAAAGATAAAATCAGAACCACGTATCTTAAGTTTGAAAAAGTCGGCCAGTTTCATAAGGTATTCATCGCCTGTTTCATGCCCGTACGTGTCATTGATCTGTTTGAAGTGATCAATATCAACCATGACAACGCCTATCATGGTTTGTTGCCTTGCCGCACGCAGGATCTCATGCTGAATGATTTCGTCCATATAGCGCCTGTTGTACAATCTCGTAAGTGGGTCTCGTATTGACTGGCTGGTGAGTTTCTCCGACAGCTTAATATTTGCGATTGAAAGCGACAGATATTCCGCAAATATGACAACGATTTCTTTCAGTTCAACTATATTCCATTGTCTGTCGTCTTCTTGCGCAGATCGCTTAGTCCCCAAATGCAGTAAGCCAAGTATTTCCCCTTTACCTATCAGTGGCAGACAGACATAAGCGTTGGATAACGGTTGTTTAAGGTGTGGACAGATTGGACCGATTTTCATATTTTCAACTACATAAACACGACCCTGCCTTAAGCCCCAACACGCATCAGGGGCAAAGATGTTGTTATTCACATCTTCCGGGAAATCCCCCCACTTTGCCACTGATTGCAGGTCAGTTTTGGAATCACTCAGCAGGAACAAGGCGCCGTGTGTTCCGGAAAACAATTTGGCGGCGTAATTAATGACAATGGCAGGCACTTCCTGGACATTAGAACATGATTGGAGCAGTTCTCTCATTTCACTCAGCAGGTTGTTCTGCCGATTGCGCTCTTCGAGTTTATTATTTATGATGAAAAGCGCTTCTTGAGCATGTTTTATTTTTTCTTCTGTCTGTTTGTGCTCGGTGATATCGCGGATTGTAATCAGGTGCGCTTTTTCACCAAGCCACTCGGTTTCAACCACGTACATATCGCCCACTCCCGGATCTTTTCCCGGGCGAAAGATACCAATCTCGGTTGTTTCGCCATTTACCAGAGGCAGGTCAAATTCCGTCCCGATAAAACTTTCCACTTCCCGGTTAAAGGCTCTCCCCGCGGCAGGATTCATAAATTCTATCTTTCCCTTTGCATCGGTTACAATAATCGCATCCTCGCTCCAACTGACAATACTACGAAACCGTTCCTCGGATTCTTTCATAGCGTTCTCCGCCTGCTTGCGCTCGGTGATGTCGCACACGGTCGCCTGCAGAAACACATTGCCGTTTTTTTCCATTTTTGAAAGCAGGACGGTTGCGGGAAACTCCTCGCCGCTTATCCGCCTGTGTGTCCACTCGAAAAAATTAAAACCATCGCGTATGGCCTTTTCAATCATCCCCCTGGCCTTCTCCTCCGAGGAACGCCCGTCCGGCTGGCGCTCGGGAGACAATTTCCAGGGCTCGCGGGACACAAATTCTTCCTCATTTTTCGCCTTAAACATTTCTATTGCGGCCGGGTTTCCGGCTGTGAACATCCAGGACGGTGGTTCAAGTATCATGATAGCATCGCGGGATTTCTCAAAGAGCTCACGATACCTCATCTCGCTATCCTTCAGCAACTCGAGCGCAGCCTCCCTTTGGAACTCCGCCTGCTTGCGTTCGGTGATATCATGGATAATTCCTCTAAATCCTATTGGTTTACCTGATGAATCTTTTTGTAACGATGCAGATGCTTCAACGTATCTTTTAGTTCCATCTTTTCTTATAGCCTGCCAATTGAATTCTTTGGTGGGTTCTCCGGTGCTGTATGCTTTATTAAACGCTTGAAAAACTTTTTTTGAGGTCTCTTTATCTACATATTGCTGATTATTCATACCCAACATTTCCTCTTTGGAGTATCCAAGGACTCGGCACAATGAATCGTTGAAAAAGGTGAAGTTGCCGGCAAGATCCACTTCGTAATAACCATCTTCGATATTTTCAAGAATGGTTCGATATTTTTCCTCGCTTTGACGCAGCAATTCAAGCGCAGACTCCCTTTGGGTCTCGGCCTGCTTGCGTTTGGTGTTGTCATGGAAAAATCCCAGAAGATATGTTTTTCCGGATAATATGATGGTTGTGGCATTAACATCAGCATAAATAACAGCGCCGTCTTTTCTCTTAACCGGCAAATCTCTGGATAAGGTAATTTCTCCCTTTGCCAGCTTTTCAAAACTACCAATAACATAAGGAATATCTTTTTCGGGATGAATATCCATGACACCTAAATTTTTGATTTCCTCAAGACTGTAGCCAAGCATCCGGCAAATTGCAGGATTGCCACTGTGGAACTTCTTGCTTTCGATATCGGCTATTAATATCCCATCAGCAGCATTATCAAAAATATTTAAAAAATTATTCTCATTGGCCCGCGATAATTCAAGCTCCAGCCGCTTGCGCTCGGTGATGTCTTCAATAATTCCCACACCCCTTGTAATGCCTCCGCCTCCAACGTTCATCGGTGTAAAAAGACACCTTACCGGAGTATTCTTTTTTGCGGTTACGGAAGAATAGATACCTTCATACGATCCCTGGCTCCCGTTCAGTGCTTGCTGAACAGTTGAGACTATATTTTTATCGGGCAGGTTGAGCATGTTGAGACCAATGAGTTTTTCTCGCGAAGACCCGATAATTTGAACGAAATTGTCATTGCAAGCGACAATAACACCTTTTTCATCAAAGGATAAAAGACCCAGAGGCGAATACTCGAAAATCAAGCGATATTTTTCCTCGCCCTCCCGCAGCGCTTCTTCCGCCAGCTTGCGCTCGGTAATTTCCTGCTGCAGGTTCTCCAAGGCCTGCTTTAATTCCCCGGTCCTCCCGATTACCTCGGCCTCCAGTTCTTTCTGGTAATTACTCATCAAGTCGTTGTAGACCTTGACCTTTAGCAGGGACCGGACCCGGGCTAAAAGCTCCATTTTATCTATAGGCTTGGAAATAAAATCATCACAACCGGCTTCAATTCCCTTTACCCGATCTTCCTTTTCCTGCAATGCGGTAATCAGAATTATCGGAAGCAATCGATGTGCATCATCTTGCCTGACCCTGCGGGTAACTTCAAAACCATCCATGCCGGACATCAATACATCCAGCAGTATCAGATCGATTTGATTACCAGAAAGCTTTCCCAGTGCTTCTTCACCGTTTGCCGCCGTGACAATTTCATAACCTTGCCCAGCGAGATATGCTTCGAGAAGCTCAATGTTTGAGGGCTGGTCATCGACAATCAAGATTACCGGTTTGTCTTTCATCATCTATCTCTTTTGAATTTTACTTTCCAACATAGTGGAGCCGGAGAATTGATTTTATTTCAATTCCGTTATTTTCTATGCAATCAGTTTATAACCTTTTTCCCGAAATAATCTCAGACAGGCATCCGCGACAGCAGCATCATAAAGGATTCCTCTATTCTTCTCAATTTCCTCTAGGGCGATGTCAATACCCAGGGCCGGACGATAAGGACGGTGGGAAGCCATGGATTCCACCACGTCGGCCACAGCCATAATGCGGGCCTCCATAATAATTTCATCCCCTTTAAGATTTCTTGGATAGCCGAATCCGTCCATCCTTTCATGATGCTGGTAAACGATTTGTGCCAGCGGCCAGGGGGATTCCACATCCTTCAGCATTTCGTACCCTATCCGGGAGTGTTCTTTAATCAGGGAAAATTCGATGTTTGTCAGTTTGGTGGGCTTGGACAATATCTCCGCGGGTATGGATAATTTCCCGATGTCATGGATGGAACCCGCCATGCGGATTCCNNTATAGGGATCTCTCATCTCTACAGCGGAGACCATGACCTGGATGGTCGCGCCAACGGCCTTCTTGAGGCTGTCAAGGGTCTTTTGAAGTTCCGCCTCCGCCTTCCTGCGCTCGGTGATATCACGGGTTAAACCCAGAATGCCCATTGGTCGCTGATTTTCATCTCGGATAAAGGAAAACTTCACTTCCGTCCACACGGTGGTCCCATCTTTTCGCCTCATTTCCAACTGAAGCGTCCGTGACAGATGAATCTCTCTATGTTCGGATTTTTCCAGCTCCATGATCTCAGAAAAGGTCCTCATGGCGAGATCCTGGGAGGATGGTGTCAATGTCTGCTCAATGGATGATTGTTTCAACACTTCTTCCGGTCCATATCCCCTCAGGATTTTTACGGAAGGGCTGATATAGGTGTACTTCAGATTCATATCCAAAACGAAAATGACGTCATGGACATTATCGGCCAGCAGGTGATATTTGTTTTCACTTTGCTTTAAAGCCTCTTCCGCCCGTTTGCGCTCGGTGATGTCCCGTACTATACCCCATAACCCGTCTGGTTTTCCTTGATCATCCCGGATGAGATATGCCCTGATCTCTATGGGGATTATCGTGCCGTCTTTCCCGCGGTATTCCTTTTCATAAAGATCGGTGTACCCGCGAATCATTGCCTGTTTCTCGATGATCTCCGCCTCGATGGCATGCCATTTTTCCGGGGTGATATCGACATAGGTAAGTCTCCTCAGTTCCTCGGGTTCATACCCGAGCATCTTCCGGTAGACCTCGTTGAATTCGACGACGTAGCCGTCTATGTTGACATAGACAAAGGCGTCCATCATGCTCTCGTAGAGGTAGCGGTATCTGCTCTCGGAGGCGCCGAGCGCCTTCTCGGCCCGCTTGCGCTCAATAATGTCCTGCTGCAGGTTCTCAAGGGTCTGCTTTAATTCCTCTGTCCTACCGGTTACCTCAGCCGCCAGTTCTTTCTGGTAATTACTCATCAAATCGTTGTAAGCCTTGACCTTCAGCAGTGAACGGACCCGGGCTAGAAGCTCTATCTTGTCAACAGGCCTGGAAATAAAATCATCACAACCGGCTTCAATTCCCTTTACCCGATCTTCCGTTTCCCGCAATACGGTAATCAGGATTATCGGAAGCAATCGATGCATATCATCTTGTCTGACCCTGCGGGCAACTTCAAAACCATCCATGCCGGGCATAATTATGTCCAGCAGAATCAGATCGATTTGATTACCGGAAAGTTTCCCCAGAGCTTCTTCACCGTTTGCCGCTGTGACAATTTCATAATCCTGCGGGGCAAGATATGCTTCAAGAAGTTCAATATTCTGGGGCTGGTCATCAACAATTAAGATTACTGGTTTGTCTTTCATCATCGACCTCTTTTGAATTTTACTTTCCAACATAGTGGAGCCGGAGAATTGATTTTATTCCAATTCCAATATTTTCTATGCAAGCAGTTTATAATCTTTTTCCCGAAATAATTTCAGACAGGCATCGGCGACAGCATTGTCGTAATGGGTTCCTTTATTCTTTTCGATTTCGGCCAGTGCCGTATCGATACCCAATGCCGGACGATAAGGACGGTGGGAAGCCATGGCTTCCACCACGTCGGC
>PLLV01000012.1 GCA_003142295.1 Syntrophaceae bacterium | reverse complement strand
CCCGGGGAAGATCCTGTCCTGCAAGGGAAGGTAGGCGCCCGCCGAATCGGCGATATAGACAAAGTTGAGCCCGCACTTCTCAGCAATCTTCTGGGCCCGCAAATGCTTCTTGCAACTGATGGGGTAGTAGGCCCCGGCGGACACCCGGCTGTCGTTGGCGAGGACCATCACCCAGTTGCCGTGGATCTTTCCGATCCCCGTCACCAGTCCGGCGGAAGGGACATCCTCTACCCCTTCATAGCCTATGCCGAAACCCGCCCCCCGGCTCAGCTCAAAAAACTCCGTGCCCGGATCGATAAGCTGCTTGACGAGCTGCCGAGGAGGTTTTTTGCCTTGCTTGGCTAAGCGATCATTTTGGGCCTGGCCTCCCGGGTTATAGGCCTTCTCCCAGAGATCATAGATCTTCTGCTCTTCGGCCAGCCAATGCCTACGGTTGTCCTCGAATTCCATCTCCTTCTTTTGTTCACGGGACAATTTCTTGTCGGGTTTGTCATCCATCGCCTTCTCCTTTCATTCATAGTAAATTTATTTGCATATGTGAATTTTGCTTGTCATGACTTTGTTTATATTCCGGAAAAAATAATGAATAATTTTTTCATCCTTATGCCATCAACCGAAAACTAACTGGCCTTCTTTCCACAGAATAATTTCATCACAAAAGAAACCAGCGTCTCGCCTTTATCGTTCTTGATCTGATTTCGGATGGTCAGTATCCCTTTGTCCTTGCCTTTATCTGTTATTCCGATGACCTCCACCTCACAGTGGATGGTATCACCGATCCTGGTGGGTGCCGTAAAACGGATCTCTTCCATCCCATAAAAGGCGATAAAAGACTTCGGAAGATAGCTTGAATAAGGCCCCAGCCTGAAGGGCAAGGCCATCCCTATACTCAAGGTCAACATGCCATGGGCAATCCTGCTCTTGAAAGGCGTCTGGGATGCATATTCCACATCCGTGTGAAGAGGATGCCAGTCACCCGTGAAACCTGCAAAATTTACGATGTCCGTCTCCGTGATGGTCCTCGCAGGTGAAATAATCTTTTCGCCAACGGTATAATCGTCAAGATACATGTACTCTTTTGCCATTTTTTCCTCCTATATCAATTTGAGCTTTCGCGCCTGAGCCTTAAGCTCACCACGAAAATCAGGGTGGGCAACGGCGATCAACTCGTTGGCACGCTGCTTGAGGGTCTTCCCCTTCAGCATGGCCACACCATACTCTGTCACAATGTACTGCACCTCCGGCCGGGTCGTCGTCACAACAGCGCCCGGTGTCAGTGTGGGGACAATCTTGCTGATTGTGCCCTTTTTTGCCGTTGAATGGAGGCATAGGAAGGACTTTCCGCCTTCCGATTTATAAGCGCCACGGCAGTAGTCCATCTGCCCGCCTGTTCCGCTGAGCATCCGGGTTCCCACGGATTCTGAGCAGCACTGCCCTCCCAGGTCGACTTCGGCGGTTGCATTGACTGCGACCATCTTGTGGTTTTTAGCGATCACCTCAGGGTTATTGGTATAGGAGACAGGATAGGATTCGAATATGGGGTTCCGGTTGAGATATTTATAGAGTTTGTGACTACCACCGGCAAATGTCCCGATCACCCTTTCTTTATGGATAGTCTTCTTCCTTCCCGTAATAACCCCTGCTTCGATCAGATCAATCATGGAATCGACAAACATCTCCGTATGAATCCCAAGATCTTTCTTCCCCTTGAGAGCATAACCAACGGCATTTGGCATACCCCCGATTCCGAGTTGTATCGTGGAGTAATCCTCGATCAGATCAGCAACGGTCTGACCGATCACCTCATCATTCGGTGTAAGGGCCGGTGCAGGAATTGCCGGAAGCGGCGCGTGGTTCTCCGTAGTCAAATCAACCTGAGAGATGTGGATGAAGGCATCGCCGTTAATATAGGGCTGATGCTCATTCACTTCGACGATCACTTTTTTCGATTTATCGGCCGCAGCCCGGTGATAGGTAACCGCCGTGCCGAAACTGAAGAAGCCGAATTCGTCCATAGGGGAAACAGAGACCATCAGGACGTCATTCTCCAAGTATTTCGTATAGTACCCGGGGATCTCATTGAAATACTCAGGGTATGTCGTGCCGATGCCCTCGTTAATTGCTTTGCGGATTCTCGCCGAAATAAACCAGGAATTAATGGTGAAGGCTTTCTGTCCTTCCGGTGAGAGAAATCCATCTGTTGGAGGAAGCCACAGGGTATCCCGAAGATTGACATTTTCCAGTTCAGCGCTTCGTTTTGCGAGAGCGCTCATTAATACCGGCGCCATTCCCGCACCAAAGCCCAAGTCCACCCAATCTCCCGATTTGACAATTTTTACCGCATCTTCGGCCGATCTTAGTTTTTTCTGATACTCTTCACCCCATCTCGAATTCATCTTTAACGTCCCTCCTTTTCTCTCTCTTCGCCACCCTTACGGCGCAGAGGCGCGCAATCTCTTTTGTTTTCCTCCGGATCCTACCCAGAGCCCACTGCCTTATGTCTGCCCGTATATCCCGAATTTCAGGCTTTGTCTGTAGGGTAAGTTTGATAAAGCGTGTGGGGAAATGTTGAAAAGAGGGTATGATGAGGGGGTTTTATTCCAGAGAGGTGAGACCGTGCTGAATGGCAAACTTGATAAGGCTGGGGATGTCTTTGATGCCTAACTTTTGCATCAGGCGGCTCCGATAGGTTTCGATGGTTTTAACGGAGAGGAATAGTTTTTCGGCGATTTCCGCACTGGTTCTACCCTCGACAACAAGCTGCAGGACTTCCCGTTCCCTCTGGCTAAGGACTGACACGGGATCCGGTATGCCTTTTGTCTGCTCCAGATAAGCACCTACCATCCGATCTGAGACCTTATGGCTCAGATAACGCTGGCCGGAGTGAACCGCATGAATGGCCGTGATCAATTCGCGACCCGCGGATTCTTTCAGTAGGTAACCGCTTGCCCCCGCCTTCAAAGAACGCAGAATCGACTCTGACGAAGACCGCATCGAAAGCATGACGACCCTTGTGGCTGGACATTCTCTGCAGATCTGCTCGGTCGCCTCAATGCCGTTCAAATCGGCCATGACGATATCCATAATAACGACGTTGGGTTGGAGATTCTTTATTTTTTTTACCGCGTCACGTCCGTTTGAAGCTTCCCCGATGACTTTAATGTTGTCGTGTGCTTCCAATAAATACCTAAGTCCATCGCGAACAATCGTATGATCGTCAGCTAGAAATACCGTGATGCTCATAAGGGCACCTCCACATTCACTCTTGTGCCTCTCCCCATCTCAGATTTGAGAGAGAAACAACCACCTATCGCCTCAGCCCGTTCAGCCATGGTCATTAGCCCCCAGCCGTAATGTTCACCCGCTTTATTTACTTTATCAGGATCAAAACCGACACCATCATCAACGATGGCAATCTTTAACTTTCCTTCGGCAACATATACATTGATCTTTGCGTGCGTGGCACCAGCATGTTTGCTGATATTGGTAAGCACCTCCTGGACGATTCGAAACACATTGTTTTCGATATACGTTGTGGGTCGAGGATTTATTTCCTGTCCCTCCATGATGACTCCTACACCCGTCCTCATGGAGAAGCGCTCGCTATACCAGCGGATGGCAGTCACAAGGCCGTAGTCGTCCATGTCTGGCGGCCTCAAATCCGCCATCAAACTGCGGGTGAATTCTGTTGTGTGCTCAACCAATGTAATTGAATCCTCTAATAATCGGGATTGCAGCATTTTCATGCTTTCTTCAGGAAGCATCGATCGAAGAATGTTTAAGTTTATTCCTACCACGGTCAGGTTTTGTCCCACCTGATCGTGGAGCTCCCGGGCAATCCTTCTTCTTTCAGCTTCTTCTGCTTCAGACAGTTTCGCCGAGAGAACCCGGAGCTGTTCACTTTGTTCTTTCAGGGTCTTTTCTGCCAGTTTGCGCTCGGTGATATCCTGTGTTGTGCCGAACAGACCTTTGACCTTCCCGTTTTGCCCGAATTCCGCTTCGCCCGTTGTAAAAATATAACTTACAGTTCCGTCAGGACGAAGAATCGTCAATTCCAGTCCATAGGGTTTTCCCTCAAGTGCCGCCTGTACAGACGTCTCAAGCTTTTGCCAATCATCAGGATGGAGGTGTTTTTTGGGGTGAAAGTGAAACGGTTTACTATATTTCAACTCAACTCCAAAGATTCTAAACATTTCTTCAGACCATACAGACAATTTCGTATCCAGATTATAGCGCCAGTTGCCTATATGAGCAAGATCCTGAGCCCTGGCCAGATCAGCGGCAATTTGTCTCAATGCATCATCCGTTTTTCTGCGCTCTGTAATGTCGCGGCCGATACCAAACCGGCCTGCGGGGTAACCCGCTGAATCATATTGGGTTGTTACCAAAAATTCTACCGGGATTATCTCCCCGTTTTTATGAACCAGTTCTGCCTCATACGGGGGTGTATCCTCACCCCGGATACCCTTTTTAAACCGCTGAACAGTCGATTTTATAAACTCCGGCGCGACAAGGGATGTGAACGGTTGACCGATCAGATCAGAAACTGAATAACCCGTGACTTTTTCGAATCTGGGGTTGACGTATGTGTACATCCCTTCCTTATTGACCATAAAAATAAGGTCCAATGTAGATTCAACGAGATTCCGGTATTTTTCTTCGCTTTCCCGAAGTGCAGCGTCCGTTTTGCTTCGTTCCACCTCTGATCTTTCTAATTGTGTTATTCTTTGATGCAATAAGGCAAGCTCATCCAGGAGTTGTTGTTTGGTTTTATCTTTGCTTCTCATCTTGTTCCTCGAGGTATTTACCCCTTTGAATATCGCACGCCCGAAGCGCTTTTCAGACTATGATAGAGAGAACCGCACCGCAAGGTGCGGGGTTATTGAATCAAGTTCATAATTCATACCACATCTCAAGCTAGAGTTCTGCGGTTTTTTGGTTATTTCCATTTGAAATGATGTATGGAGAGGCTAAATCAGCAAAGCAAGAGTACAG
>PLLV01000156.1 GCA_003142295.1 Syntrophaceae bacterium | reverse complement strand
CTTCTCAGATTGCCGGGAGGCAAGAAGATACTCGTGGACGGTGGGGGAATATATGACAACAATTTCGATATCGGGAAGTATGTTCTTGCCCCCTTTCTATGGCATGAAAGGATAAGACATATTGATATTGTCGTTCTAACCCATCCCCATCCTGATCATCTCAATGGGCTCATCTACATCCTGTCAAATTTTAATGTCAATGAGGTGTGGACAAACGGCGAGACAGCAGAAAGCGACACATATAAGGACTTCATGAAGATCGTAAATGAGAAGAACATGACCCACAGGCTCATGTCTGAAAGGGTCGGCGATATCAGAATCAATAATGTCACGATCAGTATATTAAATCCCATAGACACGGTTGCCTTAAATAATGACCTTCCCCGGCAGTTCGACAAAACAAATAACGATGCCATTGCGATGAAGATAGCAATTGGAAACGTAAGTATCCTTCTGCCTGCCGATATCTCCGAGCCGTCGGAGATGCGCATTATTAATGCCCATAAGAATATTAAGAGCCATGTTTTGTTTGCCCCTCATCACGGGGGATTCACTTCCAGCACAGTCCCATTTTTGAACAGAGTCCGACCGAAAATTGCAGTGATAAGCTGTGGGAGAGACAACGTATATAACGACCCGCACCCGGACGTTCTCAAGAGATACTTCCGGCGGGGAACCAGAGTATTGAGAACTGACATAAACGGCGCCATCAATATAACGACAGACGGCACTAATGTGGCATACAATGTCTTTACGGATGGCTTATAGATCCACTCAGCGCTCCCTCCACATATCTTTTACTTTCCGTCCGCACAGGCCAAGAGCGAATAAATTATGGTTCATCCGGTTGATGCGTAGCTTCCTGTAGTCTTGTTTTTGGCAATTCTCGTCAGAATGCAACATTTCAAACGAAAATCAGCAATGTGGGGTAAATTACGGGATGGAATTTTCCCTTTGACTGTCCATGCAGATGAGAGTATGGTTTACCAATCCTACCTGGCCCTAATTAATCTCTCTCACAACATAACATCTAACCTTTTGAAGTGTAGTATGAGAAAGAGATTCCGAAAGGTACCACAATAAAGCCTCCAAGGGGATAGCAATGTCCCTTTGGGGGCGCATGCCCCATATAACCACAATACCTAAATCGAGTTCTTATCAACAATAAAAAATGGCAAACATCGCAGCAGTACAAAAAATAATGTGCCGATGAAGGTGGAAAAATGAAAACGATATTCCGTACGTTCTCAGCGGCGCTGTTGCTTTTTCTGTGCATAGACGCAAATGCCGCGAATGACCGACAACTCGTCATGGAAGAATTCATGGTACCGACCGTTGACCCAGGCATTAACCTCTATATACGCAACAAGCATCCGCTGGGGGTAAAGAAGTTCCCGGGCGAGAAGATCCTACTCTACGTGAGCGGGGCGACCTACCCCGCCGAGACGTCATTCGACCTAAAGCTGAACGGCCTGTCCTGGATGGACTACATCGCGCAGCACGGCTACGACGTCTACCTGGTGGACATTCGCGGCTACGGCAAGTCCACGCGCCCGCCCGAGATGGACAAGCCGCCCGCAGACAACAATCCGATTGTGCGCACGGAGACCGCGGTCAAGGATGTAAGCGCGGCCGTGGACTTCATCCTCCATAGGCGAGGTGTCTCGAAGATTAACCTGATGGGCTGGTCATGGGGAACCTCAATAATGGGCTGGTACACCTCGCAGAACAACGACAAGGTCAATCGGCTTGTGCTCTACGCGCCGTCTTGGATTCGCAGCACGGCGGGGCTCATAGACTCGGGCGGCAAGCTTGGCGCCTACCGCACCGTTTCGCGCGCCGCTATGAAGAACCGATGGCTCACGGGCGTTCCCGAGGACAAGAAAGCGACGCTGATTCCGGCGGGCTGGTTCGAGGCATGGGCGGATGCCACCTTTGAGACCGACCCGGTGGGCTCGAAGCAGACACCTCAGGTGCTGCGTGCCCCCAACGGAGTACTGCAGGACGCGCGCGAATTCTGGGGTGCGGGCAAGGCGCTGTATGACCCTGCTGAAATCCGCGTCCCCACATTCCTTGCACACGCCGAGTGGGATGTCGACCTGCCGAGTTATATGCTCTACGCTTACTTCGCCAAACTAACGAAGGTGCCCTACAAGCGATATGTGGAGATAGGCGAAGGTACGCACACACTTATCATGGAGAAGAACCGCATGCAGTTGTTCCAGGCGGTTCAGCAATTCCTCGATGAAAGGCTCAAGCCCAACCAATAAGTGTTCGCCGGGCAACCTCGGTTTAGCCAGTAGACATTGCTAATAACTATTCCCTGGTCACAGGCCTTTACAAAAGAGGAGGTGCTTTATGAAGAAAGCTATAACATCGTTAATTTTGAGTTTGGTCGTTTTGGTGGCTTTTGGAACGGAGGCCAAGGCACAAATTCCAAAGGATGGTACCACTTCATTCACATGCGGCTATAGCCTCACGTTCAAGGTCCTACCCATGGGACAAGAGCGTGTTCAAATGACTTACGAAGTTATGGGCGTAAATATCGGCGACGCCCCTGAAGACCTTTTTCACAAGACATCATTCCGCTGTCTCGGAGCGCTGCATGCCGTGAAACGCGAGTTCAATGACGAAAGCGGCTTCTGCGTCCTTATCCGCCCGGATGGGGACCAGGTGTTCCTGACTTATAAAGGCGCTGGCAAATTGGGAGGCGTTGGCAAGGAGACTTGGACCATAGTCGGTGGGACAGGGAAATTGACTGGCATACAGGGCAACACCGAGTGTGAGAGATTTAATGTGCGGCCCGCTGCCGAAGGAACGGGCCAGGGCTACGAGAGATGCAAGGGCCATTATAAGCTGCCATGAGCAAAGGGAGGGGAACTTCCATTTTATCGGGGTTTTTCTTAATTGGGCCTCGTTTTTATGATATGGGAAGGAAGCAAAAGCGTCAAAAACAAAATCAATATCCAATTGTCAACGAGCGGGGCCGGATCAGAAACGGCCCTGTTTTTTTATGCACACTTCTACCCGTAATCGTCAACTCCCAGGTTATCTTCCCATTGAAGATAAGTAGATATAAGTCTTTCAAGGCCTAATTCAACAGATTATCAACTCAAAAGTATACGCATGAACCTGATGAACCTTAATTATTGCACTTCAAGGCTTTATGTGTTATCGAACAACTCCTTTTAAGATAATTGAGAATGCCATATAATGCATCTTATTGAGGCAAGAATGGTTATCATGAGTAGTCGGAGTTAGTGGCCAAACATTATGGAAATTATCACCGCCGTAAGAGGATTTAAGGATATCCTTCCCACGGAAACGGGAAAATGGCAATACATCGAGAAAATCGCGCGCGAAATACTTGCTAATTTCGGTTTCCGGGAAATAAGGGTTCCCATCCTCGAGAAGACAGAACTTTTCAAAAGAAGCATTGGTGAATCCACGGATATAGTCGAGAAGGAGATGTACACATTTCTCGATCGGGGGGATGAATATCTGACCCTGCGTCCTGAGGCAACGGCTTCAATCGTGCGCGCATACCTTGAACATGTCATGTATGCACAGGATCCGGTGGCAAGACTTTTTACCATCGGCCCGATGTTCAGACGTGAAAGGCCTCAAAGAGGGAGATACAGGCAGTTTCACCAGATCAATGCCGAACTTCTCGGCCTCGATGATCCCCGGACAGACGCTGAAGTGATTCTCATGCTCATGCAGTTTCTCATGCGCATAGAGATATCCGATCTGCATCTGCAGATCAATTCTCTCGGATGCACGAAATGCCGTCCTTCATTTAGAAAGGCATTAAGCGATTTCCTGGCTGGAAAAGAAGATCGTCTCTGCAAGGACTGCCAGAGGCGTATTGCCATGAACCCCTTGAGGGTTTTCGATTGCAAGACGACAAACTGCATCGAGGTGATCGATCATGCCCCACAAATCCTCAACTTTTTGTGTCCAGGCTGTATGGATCATTTTACAAGGGTAAAAGAGGCCCTGGGCATGTTTGCGATAGCCTTTGAAGTAAACCCAAAGATGGTTCGTGGTCTCGACTACTACGCAAAAACGACCTTTGAAGTGGTGACAGAGCATCTCGGTGCCCAGAATGCCGTCGCCGGCGGAGGTCGCTACGATGGCCTCGTTAAGGACCTTGGCGGACCGGATATACCCGGGATCGGATTCGCTATTGGATTGGAAAGGCTGATATCAATTTCACCTTTTATGGACGAGAAATTTTTGATGCCGCCGCAATTGTTCATCGCGGCCATAGGAGATAAAGCGCAGAAGCTGGCATTCTCTGTCTGCAACCGCTTGCGCACAATGGGGATTACGACAGAGATGGATTATTCAGGAAAAAGCCTTAAGAGCCAGATGAAGAGAGCGGACAAACTCTCTTCTCATTATGCGCTTATCCTGGGTGACAGAGAGATATTGGAAAACAAGGCCGAGTTTCGGGATATGCAAAAGGGAACGCAGGAAACTATAGGCCTTGATGATCTGGAAAAAACCATAATAAAAATCGTTAAAGGGAGTTGATCGTACTTGTGTCTGATTTTTTGACAGTTAAGAAAAGAACCCACTATTGCGGAAATCTGACTATTTCTAATGTCGGCGAGGAAGTAATCCTCATGGGTTGGGTAAATAGAAGAAGAGATCATGGAGGTGTCATATTTATTGACCTTCGTGATCGCGAGGGTCTTGCCCAGATCGTCTTCAACCCTGATATCAGTCCTGATAGCCACAGGGACGCACACACGATCAGAAGCGAATTTGTCCTGGCTGTGCGCGGCAAGGTGCAAGGAAGACCGGCGGAAATGGAAAATCCTGATTTGAAAACCGGCGCAATTGAAGTTATGGTTACGGAGCTGGAAATCCAGAGCGAAGCCAAGACGCCGCCCTTTGTCCTGAACGAGGATGCGGAGGTATCTGAAGCTGTCCGTTTGAAGTACCGCTACCTTGATCTGCGACGCCCCGAGATGCAGAAGAATATTATCCTCAGGAGCAACATTGCAGCCGAAACGCGCCGCTATTATCAAGAGAACGGATTCATTGAAGTGGAAACGCCGGCTCTTACGAAAAGCACGCCGGAAGGCGCCCGTGACTATCTCGTTCCGAGCCGCATTAATCCGGGCATGTTCTACGCCCTGCCCCAGTCGCCCCAGCTCTTTAAACAGCTTCTGATGATTTCGGGATTCGACAGATATTACCAGATTGTTAAATGTTTCCGGGATGAAGACCTTAGGGCCGACCGGCAGCCTGAATTTACACAGATTGATGTTGAAATGTCATTTATAGCAGAGGATGATATCTATCGAATTACGGAAGGGCTGATAGTTCATCTGTTCAGGACTTGCCTCAATACGGAATTGCAAACCCCGTTTCCTAAACTAAAATATGCGGATGTCATGGAGAGATACGGCCGGGATAACCCTGATATCCGTTTTGCCCTCGAATTAAGAGACCTCACAGACATCGTAAGGAACTCGGCGTTAAAGGTGTTTCAGGAAGTTGCCAGTACAGGCGGTGTGGTCAAAGCTATGAAGATCGAGGACAGAAAAAGTCTCACCCGTAAAGACCTCGATGGTCTTACTGATTATGTAAGCGCCTATGGAGCAAAAGGTCTTGCCTGGGCGAGAGTGAATCCTGATGGATGGACATCACCGATCTTTAAGTTTCTCACACCCTCTGAAGTCAAGAATATCAATGATAGAATGGACGCAAAAGAGGGAAATGTAATTGTTTTTCTCGCGGACTCTCCGTCTATTGTCAATGACGCCCTGGGAAATCTCAGGAACCACCTTGCGAGAAAATTGAATCTCGTTGAATCCAAGCAATATTCGTTCACATGGGTAAATGAATTTCCTCTCTTGGAATATAGTGAAACTGAAAAGAGATACGTATCCAAGCACCATCCGTTCACCTCCCCTGTCATGGAAGATATTCCCCTGCTGGAAGCAGACCCCGGCAGGGTCAGAGCCAGGGCATATGACCTTGTTCTGAATGGAACCGAGATAGGCGGTGGGAGCATCCGTATCCATAGGCAGGATATCCAGTCTATGATTTTCAGGACTCTGGGCATGGGAGATGAGGAGGCCAGGAGGAAGTTTGGCTTTCTTCTCGATGCTCTGGAGTACGGCACGCCCCCGCATGGAGGCATCGCTATAGGGTTTGACAGGCTCGTCATGATAATGTCAGGCGTCGAGAGCATCAGAGATGTCATTGCATTTCCAAAAACGCAGAAGGCCACATGTCTCCTTACGGACGCGCCATCNNTCTATTAATCTAAGCTACGAAAAAGATAATTGTTTACGGGGTATTTTTGACTTGTCTCGATAGCAGAGGATTGAGGAAAAGAAGATGATAAACTGTCGATGGATTGGCGTCTTCCTAAATACATTCGTCATTCTTGGTTTTATTTTTGTTTTTTCCGGATGTGCAGCACAGCCTACGAAAACCGTCGACCTCCAGCAGGGTGTTGCCGCCGAGCAGCGAGCGGGAGAGCCATCCCAGGAAGTTAAGACTTCGGCGCCAACAGAAAAACAAGCGGTCGGGAAGAAGGAAAGTGCAGCAGCAAAGGAAAGTGGGACAGTTGTCTGTCTTTGCGAACAATACACTGTGAGAAAGGGCGATTCTCTGTGGTGGATAGCCAAATATAAAGACATATACAATGATCCTTTCCTCTGGCCCATCATTTATGAGGCTAATAGAGAAATTATCAAGAATCCCAAACTGCTCTATCCGGGCCAGGAATTGGGGATACCCAGAGAAGGATATGTATTGGAGGAGATTAAGAGCATAAGAAAGAAGGCAGGTGCAGCTAAGCCCTATTTACCTTCCCGGCAGGCAAACTTACCGGTAGACTGAAACCCGTGGCATATTCCCAACGAGGGCACAACTGGTTTCAGAGTGCCCTCTTTTTTTAGGAGAAAATCGGAGCATTCACTATGGCAAAATGGAACAAAGAAAAGAGAGTCCTGGACCACGAACATACAAGCTTTTGGAGACATGAACTGAGGGAGGTCGAGGAGCCAAATCTACAGAAGGGCGTTTTCCCCTATGACGAGGTAAGCAGGATTGACTTCGATCATAAGATTATCCCGATAAACCCGGCGGAAGATATTTTTATTACGGACACAACATTCAGGGACGGACAGCAGGCAAGACCGCCATACACGGTAAAGCAGATTGTTGACTTATACGCCTTGATGAGCAGGCTGGGGGGCCCAAACGGCGTCATCAGACAGGCCGAGTTCTTTCTCTACAGTAAAAAAGACCGGGAGGCCGTAGAGAAGTGTCTTGAATTGGGACTGAAGTACCCGCAGATTACCGGCTGGATAAGGGCACAGAAGGAGGATGTCAAGCTCGTGAAAGAGGCGGGCCTGAAGGAAACGGGCATACTCGTATCCGTTTCTGACTACCACATTTTTCTAAAGCTTAACACTACCAGGAAAAAGGCGTTCGATTCTTACCTTGAAATCGTCAAGGACATTCTCGCAGAAGGCATCGTCCCAAGGTGCCACTTTGAAGATCTCACACGGGCGGAGATCTATGGATTTTGCATTCCCTTTGCCGTTGAGCTTATGAGGCTGCGTGAAGAAAGCGGCATCGACATCAAGATCAGGCTTTGTGACACCATGGGCTACGGCGTAACCTATCCTGGTGCGTCACTGCCCCGCAGTGTTGATAAATTGATCAGAGCCTTTATCGATGACGGCGGTGTGCCCGGTCATTTGCTTGAATGGCATGGACATAACGATTTCCATAAGGCCCTGATTAATGCCACGACGGCCTGGCTTTACGGTTGTGGCGGCGCAAACGGGACAATGCTGGGACTGGGAGAAAGGACAGGTAATGCGCCCATAGAGGGTCTTATTATCGAGTATATAGGACTCAGGGGAACAAACAATGGCGTCGACACTACCGCCATTACCGATATAGCCCAATATTTTGAACGTGAAATAGGCGTTAAAATTCCTGTGAATTACCCCCTGGTGGGTGCAGAATTCAACATAACTAAGGCCGGTATCCACGCCGACGGGCTGATTAAGAACGAAGAGATCTATAATATATTCGACACGACGAAGATATTGAAGAGGCCCATTGTGACCATGATTACCGACAAATCCGGGAAAGCCGGTATCGCTCACTGGGTCAACACGCGCCTCAGCGCGAAAGGGGATGCTGTAATCGATAAGAAACATCCCGGCGTTTCCAAGATTCACAAATGGGTTACGGAACAGTATGATGCCGGGAGGTCAACCGGGATATCCCACGAAGAACTTGAGAGATTGGTACGCAAATATCTTCCTGAACTTTTCATGTCCGATCTGGAGAAGATCAAGTACATGGCGACTCAGGCGGCAATGGATGTGGTGAAGCAGGTAATCGAGCACCCTGTTATGAAGACGATGAAACCGGAACTNNAGGGCAAAATATGAAAACTACGGAGTCGGTACTGATCAGTCAGACCGCGAGTGGTTCATCAAGCCCCTGCAGAGCGGCAAGATGTATGTTACCAATTTCTACATATCAAAAATGACGGGGGCTCTCTGCATAACTGTTTCGGCTCCTATCGTCGATGATAATGATGAGATGGTAGGCATCTTCGGTGTGGACATAAAGTTTGAAGACTGGGTAAAAAGCGTTGAGCAAATGGCGGAAGCAACCCAAATAGCCCTCAGGGAAGAGTATGATGCGAAATCCAAGCTGGACCGCTGGGTTTAGTAACCGCTGTCTTCCTCTATCATCCACTGATCATACGGACATGCTTTCGCATGCCTTGAAGAGGGAGATACTTCGCTGATAAATCTGGAGGGGATCTGGTTTACGCTGCCGATCCCCCTTGCGTAGCTCACCTGCGGGTAGCAAAGATAAAGCTGATCTTTTGCCCTTGTTGTCGCAACGTAAAANNATGACCTTGTCTCCATTCGTGTCATCCGGTTTGGCTTCGTTCGCCTCCGTCATGTTCGACATTAGAGATAGTTCATTTAAGAAATCTTCCAAGGCAAAAAATTTGCCAGAGTAATTCGCCAATTGCTCAAGGTCATCTTCCCGTAAAGCGGCGTCAGTATACTTCTCCTGTAAGTAATCCCGGTAACCGCTCTCCAGCAGAATTTCGATGATCCTCGCCGGACTCGCGCCGGGAAGGGAATCCATGATTCTCTCCAGCGTATGCCGGCATGCTGCAATAGCCTGCTTTTGCGTTTTTGTGACCAAATTGGCAAAATCATCGCCGAGGGCCGCTTCCAGAGGGTTTTTCCTTGCCGACAGAAACTTCCACAATTTCTCTGACGTTGCTTTTCCTATCTTGTTGTAAAGTCCGAGCACTCTCTTCCATGCCAGTTCGTCGAAAGGATTCGCGATGATCCTCATGTAGGCCGTTACATCTTTGATGTGGGCCTGTTCGAAGAAGCGAATACCGGAACGGATTTCAAAAGGTATTCCCCTGCGCACCATCTCCATTTGCAGCTCCATAGAGTGATAGTGCGCCCGGTAAAGGACTGCTATTTCATTGATAGGCACGCCTTCATGGATAAGTTCAAGTATTCTCTGGGCCACAAAATTGGCCTGTTGAATGACGTCTCGGAGCGGTATGAGAATCGGTCTTGTGCCTGTCTTTCGCACAGACCGGAGATTCTTCTGATACTGTCTGTAATTATTTTCTATACTCATATTCGCAAGATGCAGGATCTCCGGTGTGCTGCGGTAGTTTGTCTCAAGCTTGAAAACCTTGCAGTCCGGATACCTTTCGGGAAACATAATTATATTGGCGAAATTAGCGCCTCTGAAAGCGTAAATGCTCTGAGAATCATCTCCGACGGCCAAAATATTTAAATGGGTCGAGGCCAGAAGATCCACAATTTGAGCCTGTATTACATTCGTATCCTGATATTCATCGACAAGGACATGAGAAAACTTCCCGGCATATCTCTCCAATACCTGGGGATGATCCATAAGAAGTTTTCTTGCGTTGATGAGAAGATCATCAAAATCCATGACGTTCAATGTTTTCTTGCGCAGTTCATACTGCGCCGCCACTGACCTTATATCGTCAAGGCAATTGCAGAAATACGGGTACCTTATTCTAACGACATCTTCAACGGCGGTTTCCGTGTTAAAAGAGAAACTGATGACATCCCGGAAAACATCCCCTTTCGGAAATTTCACGCTTTTCGTATTGATGCCTATCTCGGAGATGCATGTATTGATGAGCTGCGTTGAATCTTCGCTGTCGAGAATGGAAAAGTTCCGCTCGTAACCCAAGAGAAGGGAATTTGCCCGGAGAATAAGGTGGGCAATATGATGGAACGTTCCGCCCCACATACCGCTTATATCGAATTCGGTGAGAGACTTCACCCGGGAAAGCATCGTGCGAGCGGCCTTGTTGGTGAAGGTTGCCAGCAGAATCCTGTCAGGACTGACGCCAGATTCTATTAAGCGAGCGACACGGTAAGTCAGTGTCCGTGTCTTGCCGCTGCCGGCGCCGGCAATAACAAGAACCGGGCCATCTCCCTCCATTACGACACGCAGTTGTTCGGGATTAAGTTCTCTTTCGTAATGGATCATGGGGATAAAATCCCGTTTCCCTGGCGTATTCGAATTGTCTTTGCCAGGGAATATTCGGATGGGCTTTTTCGAACGGTTCTGTGCCGATAAGATTCAGAGATTCAGCGTCGATCTCTACGGGATGGTATCCGCCCATGAAACCCAGATCAGGGGACATCATGGGATGTTCTCCGGGCAGACAATCACACTCTGTGGCTATGTTAATCAAGGCGTTTATCATTACGGCCCTGCCGGCAATGCGCTTCCAGACGGCTGCCGCCGTTTCTATCAATTTCTCCTGGAAAATCTTATCTTCTGTATTCCACAATATTTTTAACGCCATTTCCGGGCACAGCGCAATACATTGCGCGCAGCCGATACATGTGTCGTGATCATAGATGGGATATCCCTCATCGTCAAGCCGCGCCGCGCCCGATGGGCAGACTTCGATGCATGTGCCGCAGCGTGTGCATTTTTCTCTGTTCATATATGGGCGCACATCCGAGTGCATGCGCTGCTTCTGCGCCCGGGACGCGAAACCCATGGATATGTTCTTGATGGCCCCGCCGAAAACTGCGGCCATATGCCCTTTAAAATGAGAAAAGATTACGAAACCGTCTGTTTTCTCCACGACGGAAGCGACTTGAACTGTTTTAAAATGCTTGAAACCGGCAGGTATATCTGCAATGTCTCTGCCTTCGGGACCATCCGCTATTATGACCGGGCAGCCGAGGAATGTTTCCGTGTAACCATGTTCCTGGGCCGTCTTTAATGAATCGCTCGCAATGCGGCGGCCTCCCGAGTAAAGCGCCGTCGTATCGAAGACAAAGGGCTTCGTACCCTGTTTGCGGAGCCATTGTGCAATTTCCCTGGCATAAATGGGGGGCAAGAAGCTGCGATTACCTTTCTCTCCCCAGTGAAGTTTGATCCCCACCGTATCCCCTTTTTTGAACGGACTTTTTAAATCACCAAGCAAGGAAGAAAGCTCCTTTGCATAGAGATCAGCCGAGCCCTTAACTTTACGAAATAAGATGTCAGTCATGATGGTTCTCCTCATATCTTTTGAAGACAGATGGACTCTAATAGACTTAACAACCCGTGTCAAGTGAGATGCAGC
>PLLV01000125.1 GCA_003142295.1 Syntrophaceae bacterium | reverse complement strand
CCCGACAAAAGGGGGTTGGCGGCCGGCCTGACTGCCGCAGGATTTGGCGGCGGGTCGGCGCTCACGCTCATACCCATTTCCGCCACTATTAGCAGCATGGGCTGGGCTGGTGCTATGACCACCTGGGGTATTGGTCAGGGTGTCGTAGCCATCGCGATGGCCATGATTTTACATCACCCTCCTACAGGCTGGCTGCCTGCAGACTGGGTACAGCCCAAGGCGGTTGCGCAAACGAGGGAGCAATTTACCGGGAAGCAGATGCTGTCGACGAAAGAGTTTTATCTTTTGTACTTCATGTTCCTCATGGTCTGTACCGGCGGCCTGATGACGACCGGCAATCTGTCCCAGATCGCCAAGTCCCTCAACGTGTTCGACGCGAAGATATGGGGTATCGCCATCGTTCCCTTCACGGCGACCATAGCGGGAGCGACCAATGCTTTTGCCCGGATCATGTGGGGCGCGGTTTCAGACAGGTTTGGGCGGGAGTATACGATGGCCTTTGCCTTTGCTCTTGAAGGCGTGCTCATCTTCCTGATGACGCAGATTATGGGAAGTCCGATAGCGTTTGTTATCCTGCTGCCCTTTGTCTTCCTTGCCTGGGGTGAAATATACGCCCTGTTCTCGGCAATTACGGGTGACATCTTCGGTCCCAAGAACGCCTCGGGCAACTATGGCATATTGTACACAGCCAAAGGGATGGCTTCCATCATGGCTGGATATGGCGCAGCACTCCTTGCTGCACATTTCGCCGGGTCTTTCCAGGTGCCATACTATATCGCCGCTGCATTCGACATCACGGCAGCGATCTGTGCCCTACTTCTTTTGAGACCTATCGTAAGAAAAAGAATTGCCAAGGAAGTTCCCAAGGCAGCTTAAAAGGAATGGCTGCATAGACAGATATAGACCTTATCATTTTGATCGGGGCCCGGAAAGGAGTAAAGCGAAAGCTGGGTACTTCCCCGGGCCCCGTCCTTCTTTTTTGCAGGCTGAGGATCGCCATTTTCCCAAACCCTATTGAACCCTGGCCTTTAGGATACGAAACAATGTATCCACTGTATGCTTTAAACACTGACGTTTGCTCTTGAATAAGGAGGAATAGAGATGGAGGTCCTCATTGTCGGTGGTGCTGGAGAAGTAGGAAGATACCTGGCGAAGGTACTTCCCCCAAAGGGGCACAAACTAACAATCCTTGACCAGGCTCCTAACCCTCTATGGCTTAATGAAAATCTGCCTCTTACCTATCTTCGGGGAAATATTTCAGATGCAACGATAACCAAAGACGCTGTCCGTGGAAAGGATTTGGTCATCCACCTTGCATGGAGCTTTGCCGATGACCCGCACACTATTTTTGACACAGACATCAAAGGTCATACCCATCTCTTAGACGCAGCTTCATCTTCGGGAGTTAAGGGTTTTATCTATACGAGCACGGCAACTGTATATGGCCGTGCAGTTGTGCACCCCGTGACAGAGGCTCATCAGTGTCTTATTGGAGAAGCAAGGAAGCCTCTATACGCGCTTGGTAAGTTAACGGCGGAAGAGCTTTGCAAGTACTACCATAAGACCCGTGGGCTTCATGTCACAATCTTCCGTTTCTGGTGGGCTTTCGGTGATAGCATCGGCGGGAGTCACTTGAGGGATTTAATCAGGAAGGCTATAAACAATCAACCCCTCGAATTGGTTCGCGGTGCGGGTGGCGCATTTATTACCATGGCTGATCTCGAAAGCGCCATCACGCTTGCAGCGTCAAGACCTGTTGCATCAGGTCAGATTTACAACTTGGGAAGCTTTTTTCTCACATGGGAAGAGATCGTGAAGATCATTGTGCATCTCACCAACTCCAATTCACCTGTCCAGTTCATCCCTTCTGAACAATGGCGTGGACCTACATTTTTGAGCGAGGTATGGGATTTGGATTGGAGTAAGGCAACAACCGAATTGGGTTTTAGGCCAACCGCATCTGCAGAAATGATGCTCTCCTTGTTCACTGAAGCCATGAAAAATTGTATTGCCAATGTACAAAAAGATGCCATTCAAAAATAAATGTCTGGCCTCTTATTCTAATTGCTCATAATCATCAACAAGCCAGACTTTATTGCTTATCTCTTTAGGAGAATTAAGAGAGTATGAGTGGTAGTCCGATCTGACATAGCCATCCGGCATGCCTCTCAATGGCATGCCGGAATGTTACAACCGCAAGAGACTTATGCCTTAAGGAGCAAACCATTTTTGCTCGCAAACCGCTCAGCGACAAAATATTCCTTGGGAATCATAGCGTGGATACCGAGGGTATAATCGACAACCTGAGTCACGTGTAAATCCACTGCCATGCTGCAGAAAGCGTATGCTTCACCAGTAGAGAGACCGTAATAGCTATTTAAGAACTTTATGGCCTTTCTTACAGCCATCCTGCAGGATTCCAGCAGGTCTGTGTGCATCCCCATGGTGATCCAATGAGTGGGGGATGACGCCATGGGCCATTCCACCAAAGCCTTGAGATCCTTGCGCACTGTTAGTCTCATGGTGATGGTTCTGAAAGCTCCTTCCAGGCCATTCAAATCTACCTCACCATGGGCTTGGGCGAGGTGCGAATCTCCCGTTTTCAATCCCGCACCTTTTACCCACACAGGCAGATAAAGAACAGTTCCAGCTACAAGATCTTTGTTATCCAGGTTCCCACCGTGCTTCCCAGGCGGCACATTGCTCCACATTCCTGGCTCAGGTAACTCAACGCCTATAGTGCCGGGGAATGGTCTAATTGGTATTTCTATTCCTGGTAAGAATTCAAACTTCATCTTCTTAAGGTCTATTCGATACCACCTGACCTCACCTTTTGGGAAATCGTCCGCGAGAAGGCCCAGCTTCATGAATGATGTCTCAGGGTAGAGGTTGAATCCATAAGTGTTGGGTACGATGTCTAAGATCTCAATCTGAAGCATATCACCTGGTTCTGCATCTTCCACATAGATCGGACCGGTCAGATGGTGGTGGCCTGCGCCCCTTTTCAGCTTTTTCGCTCCAGTGGTTGAATCGGGATAGATATAGGTTTCCGGAGTCCTCTCTATCACCTCCTTGTACCACCTCATCCAGTCGTTGATGTCTGCGCCAGGAACCATTTTCCCCATCAAGTGGGTTCCTGTTTCGACTTCCACGACCTCACCTGACTTCATGCGAAGGACAGNNGGGTGTGGAATTATCCCAGTACCCATCTGTAGACGTCATAGGGTTACATCCCAAGACACGGGTATTCCCGCTAGCTACTTTTCTACCCACATCGACTGCAGTTGCTGTCTGGAAATTTACACCGCTGACAGCTGCAGCAGCTCCAAGAGCGGCACCATATTTTAAAAATGTCCTCCTATCTACCTCCGTTGACCCTGCATCCTTTTTCTCTTCTTCCATACTGCACCCCCTTTAATGATAAAAATCGTGAATTCTTGTAATTTTGTTATGAGAATCTTTGAAGATCTTAAGTAATAAAGTCATATGAGTCAATCTAATTACTGCATAAATGACGAATGACCTACACCCAATACTTATACTATACTTTAGACCANNAGGAAGTTAAATAGGTCGTGAATCTAGTCGGGACTCAACCCGTTTTTAGTGGTTTAGATGGGTTTAAAAATGTAATAAACTTGGGAATAAGGCTTTACCTCTAACTTTAGGACCGCCTACCCTTCTTCTGTTCATACATCAACACATCGGCATGGGACATCAACTCATCAATGGTCGAAGGATTTTCGGGATCGTTGTAAACCATACCGACACTCATCGAGAGAGAGTAATCCCTGTTTTCACGGCTATTATTTATGCCAATCTCATACTGCAAACGATCTTCGATAATTCTCGAATCTTCCATCTCGATCCCCACCGCCAGGACAGAAAATTCATCGCCGCCGACACGGGCAACAATGTCCGCGTCCCGAAAGACTTTTTTAAGAACGTTGGCAACCTCAATGAGTGCTTCATCCCCTTTCTTATGGCCTAAATTGTCATTGATCCATTTCATGCCATCCAGGTCGGCAAACAAAAGCAGCAACCCGATCTTCGTTCTTTTAGCGATCTTCAACTGCTGCTCGGCAAGGCTCAGGAACCCTCTTCGGTTATATAAACCGGTTAATGGATCGGTTACGGAGAGGGTTTGAATCTCTTCTTCCATCTGTTTGCGGATGGTGATGTCCATCGAATTACCCAGGATGGCCCGCCGGCCCTCATATAAAATGGACGTAACGGTCTCCATAATCCATCGGGTTTCTCCCTGTTTCGTGATAATCATGAATTCATAAGGGGAACTCATTTCGCCAAGCAGCATGGCCTTGGCATCTTGTCTTACCTTTTCTCTGTCTTCCGGGTTGACTATTAGAACCGCTTCCTGATCTAACAACTCTTCCCTTGTATATCCCGCATAGGATGCCGCATTGGAATTAATGAAACGGAACCTGCCGTCCTGCACCACATAAACACCAGCCATGGATTTCTCAGCAAGCGTCTTGTAAAGTTCCTCGCTCTCCCGTAGCGCCTCCTCCGCGTGCTTGCGCTCGGTAATGTCCATCGAGTTTCCGAGCATGGCCGGCCTCCCCTGATAATGAATGGGGGTAACTGTCTGGGAAATCCATCTCACTTCGTTCTGCTTGGTAACCATCCTGAACTCAAAAGCCTGGTTGCTCCTCCCCGCCAACATCTCCCGGTTCTTTGATTTCACCAACTCTCTATCATCCGGATGTACGATGATATCAGATTGCTGATCTATAAGTTCGTCGGCAGAATAACCGGCATAGGCGATGGCGCTGGTATTTATGAAGCGGAACTTTCCGTCCTGTACAATGAAAACGGCGACGAGAGAGTTTTCCGCCAGGGTTTTATAAAGTTCTTCTGCCTGCCTGTATTCTGTAACGTCGCGAATGATGCCACGAAACCCGATGGGTTGCCCTGTTAGATCCAGTATAAGCGAAGCGGAGGCCTCAACATTTCTTTTCGACCCATCTTTCCTTATGATTTCTCCATCCATCCACGTAAGAGGTTTTCCAGTTGTGTAAACTTCATTGAAGTATTTA
>PLLV01000199.1 GCA_003142295.1 Syntrophaceae bacterium | reverse complement strand
CGGGCATTGCGCCTTTTCATTTCATGGAGCAGCGTTGTCAGTCTCATCGTGCCGGTTGCGCCTACCGGATGGCCGAGAGAAATGCCCGATCCGTTCACATTCACCTTCTCTTCCATATCTTTTTCGCTGAGCCCACAGAGCCTTGCATCGGCCAATGCCTGGACTGCAAAGGCCTCCTGCACCTCTATGAGATCGATCTGACCGATTTTCAAACTGGCCTTCCTGAGAGCCTTGGCAACGGAGACAGGCACCGCCGGATATGTCAATGTCGGATCCGTGGCGGCAATGGCACACGACCGAAAATATGCAATCGGCCTGGCGCCGAGCTCGTTTGCTCTTCTTTCCGATGCGAGGACAACGACAGAGGCGCCGTCATTCTCGGAAGAGGAATTGCCGGCAGTGCACACCCCGTCGGGATAAACGGGCCGGAGCCTGGCAAGCTTTTCCATAGTAGTTTCGCGACGCGGTCCCTCATCGGTATTGAAAAATATGATGTCCCCGCCTTTTCCCTTTCCGACGGGAACGGGGACTATTTCCTGTGCAAATTTTCCGGCATCCCATGCCGCAACGGCTTTCTTGTGGCTGTGATATGCCCACCTGTCCGCCTCTTCACGGGTTATATTTTCCCTCTTGGCTGCCATCTCCGCCCAGGACATCATCGAGTTCAACTCTCCGTANNGCCTGACTCATGCTGTCCATACCACCCGCAACGATAATTTCTGCATTTCCCGTTTGGATCTGTAAAGCACCATAAAAGATGGATTCCACCCCTGAACAGCAGCGCCGATCGATTACGACGCCCGGAACCGTATCCGGCCAGCCCGCATCAAGGATTGCCATCCGGGCGCCGTTGGCGCATTCCCCGTTCTGGTAGGACGTTCCCATGATGACGTCATCAACCGCAGCAGCTTCGATACCGGCCCCCCTGACAGCCTCGTTCAAAACGAGGCTGCCGAGCCGGTAAACCGGAATATCTTTCATGGCCCCGCCATAGGCGCCTATCGGCGTGCGGACACAGCTCAGAATGACCACATTTTCCATTTTTCATTACCCCGTAATTTTTTCAGAAAGCCTGATTAGAAGTTAAGATCCGTCCGCGGCTTCTTCTCGCCGGATGTATAGTCGTACCAGCCCTTGCCGGTTTTGCGGCCCAGGTCGCCGGAAGCCACCATTTTCTTCAGAATCAGAGAGGGCGCCCATTTCGGGTCCTTAAAGTTTTCCCACAGAGTTTCCGCCACGGCCAGGCCTATCTCAAGGCCGACAAAATCACCCAGTTCGAACGGACCCATGGGGTGGTTAAGACCGAATTTCAGGGCCTTGTCGATGTCTTCAATGGTTGCGACACCCTCCGCCAGGCATCTGTAAACCTCATTGCGAAGTGCGGCATTGACCCGGTTGACCAGAAAACCGGGGCCGTCTTTTACATAAACCGGAACCTTGCCGAACTTTTCGGCCAATTCTTTGATTGTCACGGCGGTTTCTTCCGAGGTTTTCAAACCCCTGATTACCTCGACCAGTTTCATGACCGGGACGGGGCTGAAGAAATGCATGCCGGCAAACCTGGCCGGCCGCCTGGTGGAAGCGGCCAGTTCCGTGATGGGAATAGAGGAAGTGTTGCTTGCAAATATGACCTCCGGCGGGCAGAGCTCTTCCAGTTTCTTGAAGAGCTCTGTTTTAGCCTGCTTGTTTTCGAATATGACTTCGATTACCACGTCGCAGTCCTTGGCCAGTGATAAATCGACCGTCGGTGTGATTCTGTCCAGGATTGAATTTTTTTCTTCCTCGCTGAGTTTTCCTTTGGTAATGCTGTTTTTGAGATTCTTCTCTATTGTTGTCAAACCTTTCTGGATGAATTCATTCTTGATGTCCTGCATGGTTACTGCAAAACCTGCTGCTGCCGCAACCTGGGCTATTCCCGATCCCATGAAACCTGCACCTACGACCATGACCTTCCTTATATTCATTTCTCCACTCCTTCGCTTTTTTCCTTTGTTCAATCTTGTTCCGATATCCTGGACTTTTGAGGCTATTTTATTGATCCTTCTCCAAAGAGTCCTTTCGTGGGCGGCCTTGATGATGTCTTCGCGGAAAGCATGTCAAGCCCGTTTACGTTGGAGCCGATTACTCCAGGTATCCTCTTTCAGGCATCAGATTATACTGAGTCAGAATGGCGCCTGTCGCCTGAATAACGTCATGGGGAATGCGAATTTTTTCATGAAGGATCGGTCCTTCTATAGTATTTGCCGAAGGCCCGAAGGCAAAAAAATGATCAATAGCCTTGTTGGCGTTGGTGAAGGGATTGCCATAAGGCAGTGGTTGCACAAGAGCAAAGACCTCGCTGACAATTGCGGTCAGCCTTTCCGAGATCCCCCCGGCTCTTTTCTGGTCGTTCTTTTCAAGACTTTCGATGAGAGAAGAAAGATTTTGAGAAAAGCAGTTAGCCGTGCTGAGGAGGAAACCATCGTAGCTACCACCTGTGCCTGTGAGCCAATGCGCATAGTTGCCCTCGGCGCCCCTGACGAGAAAAACACCACCCTTGTAGATATCGGAGGTTGCAACGCTGTCCTGACCGCTTGAGTCCTTGAACAAAAACAGGTTGGAATACTTCTGCACGAGTCTTTCAAAGGTTTCGGGCGCCACTTCATTTTCGGTCACCTGAGGAAGCTGATACAGTGCTATAGGCATCCCCATATCGAGGACTGCGGAGAGACCGGCTTCAATTTGATGCTGAGTAAGCGACTTTCCCCGGGGCGGGCAGATGGTGAAGCCGCAAACATGATTGGCTTGCAGGATTTGGCCGGCATCCTCTTTTCCCGGCGGATTTTCTTGAAGCATCTTAATCATGTTTGAGATCGTCCGCTTCATGGTTTCAACATCAGCTTTCAGGACACCGAGGAGGAGACTGATCTCTCGCGTCCGGGCCTGTTGTATCGCGAAGTCTGCGACTTCTAATGTTTCATCTTCTGTCAGTTCCCAGCCATCACCGGTTGATCCGGGAATAAGAAATCCTTTTACCCAGGGGACTACATGGTTGAAATGGACATGCATCCGGTCAAAGTCGATGCCGCCATCACTCCTGTAGTGTGTGAGGAGCGGGCACCACAATCTGGGTATGCCGGAAGGAAAGAGCTTGTTGATTAACGCCTGGCGCTTCCCCGCAACATCGTTCATCGAGCATCCTTTCAGAGCCTAAATAATTTTGACGGACATAGGCCATTTATCACAGTTCTCAGTCGACAGGCAATAGGCGATTGGGGGTCGACGGAGCAGATTCTTCTTTTTGCCCAGGATTAACAAATTCTTCATCATTCTTTAACAAATTTGCAACATTTTATATTTATTATAGGAGTAATTCTGTGGGAAGCAAATCCGTTCCGCAAGAAACTATAGCTGGCCGGATTTCTATTGTGGCATCAAAATGTTAAACAATGCTTCTGTATTCTTGGGAGAAAACAACAAAAGATGTCTTCTGCAAATATGGAAGATGAAGTAAAATCAAATGGAGGTTTTGAAAATGGTAAGAAAATTGTTGGCGGTCGGTTTGATATGGCTAATTTTTGGTACAAATCTGGCAGTTGCCGCGGAAAATGTTGTCATCAAGGGATCGACAACGGTTTTGCCGGTTGCGCAGGCGGCATTGGAGGCCTACATGAAGGCGCATCCCGGAGTGAATATATCTCTTTCCGGCGCCGGATCGGGAGACGGGATCAAGGCTCTCATTGACAAATCTACGGTCATTGCAAATTCATCAAGGGAAATTAAGGACAATGAAATCACCCTTGCCAGAGAGAAAGGAGTGAATCCTGTTGCTCACACGATTGCGATTGATGCGTTGACGCCTATTGTTCACCCGAAGAATAAAGTTAATGGATTGACAATTGATCAGTTGAGTCAGATCTATCAGGGCAAGATTACAAACTGGAAAGAGGTCGGTGGTGATGATCTCACGATCATTGTTGTCTCGAGGGACAGCAGTTCCGGCACCTTTGAAGCTTGGGGACATCTGGTTCTTAACAATGCCAAAGTGACTCCAAAGGCCCAATTACAGGCGTCAAACGGCGCGGTTGTCCAGGCGGTTTCCAAGAACAGATATGCCATCGGCTATGTCGGCATGGGTTACGTTAACAAGGCGGTTAAGGGATTGACCGTCAATGGGATTCCCGCTTCTGCAAAAACGGCCCTCTCCAAGGAGTACCCCATTGCAAGACCATTGTACATGTATACCAACGGGCAACCCGAAGGTGTTGTTGCCGATTTTATCAAGTTCGTGCTGAGCCCCGCCGGACAAAAACTGGTCGTCAAAGAGGGATTTGTCCCTATAACGGGTGAAGCCAAAGAAAAAACGTCAAAAAAAATTAAAAAACAGTAAGTTACTATGTCCAGACATCTGAAGGAAACCATCATCAAGGGCGTTTTCGCTGTTTTCTCCTTCGTCTCTGTGCTTACCCTGGCACTGATCGTTGTCTTCCTTTTCCGCGAAGGGATCCCTTTATTCAAGGAAGTGTCCGTTACGGATTTCATATTCGGAAAGGAATGGTATCCCACGTATGATCCTCCCTCCTACGGCATATGGCCCCTGATAATTGGTTCCGCAGTTGTTACCGTATTCTCATGTCTGATTGCCGTTCCTCTGGGGGTTCTTTCTGCTGTTTACATTTCTGAAATCGCACCCGCCTCTATCAAAGATGTCACGAAGTCGATAATAGAACTTTTGGCAGGGATTCCTTCCGTAGTCCTTGGTTTCTTCGGCATGGTCGTTGTGGCGCCCTTTCTCCAGGAGACCTTTGATCTGCCGACGGGTCTTAACATTTTGAATGCTTCGGTAATTCTGGCGATCATGGCAATACCCACGATTTCGAGCATCTCGGAGGATGCCCTTTATGCCGTGCCCCAGGAATTCAAGGATGCATCGTATGCCCTGGGTGCAACGAAATATGAAACCATTACGAAGGTCATTATGCCGGCAGCGCTGTCAGGAATTTCCACGGCCGTGATCCTCGGTATGGCCAGGGCTATAGGTGAAACCATGGTTGTGCTGATGGTGGCCGGTGGTGCGGCAGCCATTCCTGAAAGCATCTTTGATTCCGTAAGGCCGATGCCGGCGAGCATTGCTGCGGAGATGGGGGAGGCGCCGTTCGGGAGCGGGCATTACCACGCTCTTTTTGCCACCGGCATTGTCCTGTTCTTTTTAACCCTGATTTTTAATCTCATTGCCGATTATATTTCCCAGAAATTCAAAGAAGTGGGATCAGCAACACTGTAAAGGGGAACGGGGAGTTTGTATTATGCAGGATGTGCTGCAGACATCCATGAAATTTCGATATTTCAAACAGCAGGTGTTTTTTACCGTCGTTCGATTGTCGGCGCTGCTGATTGCGCTGGCCCTCGGCGGTCTTATTACTTACATCGTTGTCAACGGGATATCAGCCATCAGCTGGGATTTTCTCACCCTCCCGCCAACGGATTCCATGACAAAGGGCGGGATCATGCCTGCCATCGTGGGGACCTTCTACCTTACAATAGGGGCCATCGCCGTAGCCCTGCCCCTCGGGGTGGCGTCAGCAATCTATCTTGCTGAATATGCGAAACAGGGAAAATTTGTCAGACTTGTCCGCATTGGTATAAATTGTTTGGCGGGGGTTCCTTCAGTTGTTTTTGGATTGTTCGGACTTGGGTTCTTTGTTGTTTTTCTGCATTTTGGATCATGCATTCTTTCCGGAGCCTTAACCCTTGGTATCCTTGTCTTGCCGACAATTATCGGGGCATCGGAAGAGGCATTGAAAGCGGTTCCACAAACATTCCGGGAGGCTTCACTGGCCCTCGGTGTATCCAAATGGCAGACTATATATAAGATTGTCGTCCCGAACGCTTTGCCCGGAATACTGACAGGGTCGATCCTGGGTATCGGCAGGGCGGCAGGCGAAACAGCGCCGATCATGTTTACAGCGGCGGCATTCTTTACAGCGAAGCTTCCCAGCTCCATCTTCGATGAAGTCATGGCTCTTCCCTACCACGTATATGTTCTTGCTACGGCGGGTACCCACATAGAACAGACGAGATCGATTCAGTATGGGACGGTACTTGTTCTTGTCGGACTTGTGCTGGGGGTTGATCTTATTGCCATTGTCATCAGGAGTTATGTCAGGAAGAAAAAAAGGTGGTAATTGTGGAAGGTAACAGTATAATCGAGTTGAGGAATGTAAATTTTTTTTACGGACAGACCAGGGCACTGACCGATATCACCATGGATTTTGGCAAGAACCGGGTGACCGCCCTGATAGGACCGTCCGGCTGTGGCAAGTCCACGCTGTTACGGGTACTCAATCGCATGAATGATCTCATCGCTGGAACCAGGGTCGAGGGAGAAATAATTTTTGAAGGCATAAATATTTATAGTACCGATGTCGATCCCGTCGACGTTCGGAGAAAAATTGGCATGGTTTTTCAAAAGCCTAATCCATTTCCAAAGTCAATATTCAGCAATATAGCCTATGCNNCAGGCGGTGCTGTGGGATGAGGTAAAGGATATCCTGGGCAAATCGGCGATGACCCTCTCCGGGGGGCAGCAGCAGCGCCTGTGTATTGCCAGAGCTCTCGCTATGAAACCGGATGTCATCCTCATGGATGAGCCGACATCGGCGCTCGATCCTATATCAACGGCAAAAATTGAAGAGTTGATCGATGAATTGAGGAAGAAATATACTATTATCATAGTTACGCACAANNAACGCCACGGAAAAAATCTTTACCAATCCGGATGTGAAACAGACGGAAGATTATATTACCGGGAGATTTGGTTGATTGCATTTGGTATCCGGTGAAAACACAACCCATGTCATTCCGACCAGAGGGAGGAATCTTAAGATTCCTCGTCGCTTCTCTCCTCGGAATGACATTAAACAAGTAATTTAATTTGTTGCTTAGTATATTGGGGAGATAACAAATGGCTGAAAAAAGGCATACAAGTACCCACTATGAAAAAGAACTTCGGGACATCAAGGAAGGTCTCATATATTTAGGAGCCCTCGCAGAAAAGGCAATTGAAGTTGCAATAGAGGCCCTTGTGGATAGGAATGCAGAGCTGGCCCGCAAGGTAATATGCGATGACAATACGATCGATCAGCTTGATGTTGAAATCGAGGAAAAGTGTATCCGCATTCTGGCTTTGAGGCAGCCGACAGCGAGGGACCTGAGATACATCACAACGGCCATTAAAATCAATGGACATCTGGAGAGAATCGGCGATATGGCGGCTAATATTGCTGAAAAGGCTATTCTTTTAAGTGAGGAACCGCCGATGAAGCCTTATATTGATATTCCTCGGATGGCGGAAATTGCCCGGGGAATGATAAAGGAAAGCCTCGATGCCATGGTTAATGAAGATACTGATCTGGCGCGCAAAGTCAGGATGGAGGATGAAACCATCGATAACCTCAATGAACAGGTTTTCCGGGAACTCCTCACCTTCATGTTGGAAGATCCCAAGAAGATCCATAGAGCTCTCATAATTATGCAGATTTCCAAGAGCCTCGAGCGGATTTCTGATCATGCCGTGGGTATTGCCGACATGGTCATGTATATGGTGACGGGAAAGATTGTTAGGCACGAACCAAGCTGCTAGGCTTAGGAGCGACTGATTGAAGAACCGCCTATTATACAGGATTCTTGCCGGCTATGTCGCGCTGATACTATTCACCGCCATAGTCATGGGATTGATGTATGCCCGGCAGATCAAGACTGAATTGATAGACGAGATAAAGAATGACCTGATTGCTCAAGCACGAATCGCTGCATTATTAGGGATAGGTGATATTGAAAGGAAGTTGTCACATCTGGCTGTTATATCCCGCTCCCGTGTTACCCTGATTGATGCTTCGGGCCGGGTCAAAGCGGATTCAGAGAAAGACTTGGCGCAGATGGATAGTCACCTGAACCGTTCGGAAATACAGGAAGCCAGAATCAAGGGACAGGGGGAAGCAATTCGTTACAGCCGCACTCTCGGTATAGACATGCTCTACATCGCCTTTCCGATTACAGAAGTCTCCGAAGTTACGGGCTACATACGATTTGCCCGTCCGCTATTCGAGGTAAGAAAATCCATTGATCAGCAGTATAGCTATATATATAAGTGTCTTCTGATCGCCATCATTTCTTCCTGTATCATTGCATTTCTTCTGGCCAGAAAACTTATATCACCAATTGAGAAAGTAATTTCATATACACACAAAGTATGCAGCGGTGAGGCATCAGGAACACTTCTGATAGAGTCAAATAATGATGTTGGGCAATTGGAAAAAGACATCAATCGCATGGTGCAAGAACAGCAGGAAAGAGTGAGGATTGCAGATGAGGAGAAGGCGAAACTTGAAGCGGCCTTTGCCAGTATGGCAGAGGGTGTTCTTGTCATTAACAATCAGAACCGTATTGAGTTTCTCAATAGAAGTCTGAAAGAGATCCTCGGAAATGAAGGCATCACTGACATTCTGGATAAGACGCCTCTTGAGGCATTCAGGAATGTCGAGTTACAGGATGCCCTTGATCTGTTCAGAGATTCGGGGGGACCTGTCTTGCGGGAGATTAGCCTTGGCCAGGAAGCGCCGATTATCCTGGATGTCACTATATCAGCCGTTTACGGACTGCTCGAAGGGGAACAAAAGACGATGATGGTATTTCACGACGTTACACGGCTCAAAAAACTGGAAAAGATACGTGAGGACTTCGTGGCTAATGTTACCCATGAGATCAAGACACCGCTTACGGCAATCATTGGATTTATTGAGACCCTTCAAGGGGGCGCGATTGAAGAAGAAGAGACGGCAAAGAAATTTCTTCACATAATTTCCGAGAATGCTCATCGCCTTGGACGGCTGGTGGACGACCTGCTGATCCTTTCCAGCATTGAGCTGGGAGAAATGAAATTGCGGTTTCAAAGTGTCTCCATAGCCAATGTAATTGAGAGCGTATTGCCCATGTTCGAGACGAAAGCAGCAGAGAAATCCCTGACTATAGATAAGCACATCGACGATGAACTTCCTCTCATTTGGGCGGATAGGGATAAGATGGCGCAGATTCTTGTGAATATCCTCGATAATGCCGTCAAGTTTACGCTAAATGGCGGCAGGGTTGCCATCCATGCGGTTCAAGACGACAAAGGTTTTGTGGTCGTGAAAGTGATCGACACCGGCATGGGTATACCGAAAAGTGAAATTCCCAGGCTCGGTGAACGTTTCTATCGCGTGGACAAGACACGTTCCAGGGATTTGGGAGGCACCGGCTTGGGATTGTCAATAGTAAAACATCTTATGAAAGCCCATCAGGGAAGTATTGAGATTCAAAGTCAAGTAGGAAAAGGTACCACGGTTTCTCTCACTTTTCCCACAAATAGGGTGCCGAAAACATAAAAATCATAGAAAATTGAAGGGGAAAGGGTCTTTTTTACTAAAAAAATGCTCTTTTCCCTCATTTTTTTAAAAAATCTGCTCAGAATGCCTTGACATGAGGGAATTTGTGCCTATTTTAGGGTAAAGTCGATTAACAGATGCGATTGCCTTATAAAATGCCAAAAAAATATAAAAAATAAGGAAAGGAGCGATGATATCATGAAGATTAGGCCATTACAGGATCGTGTGATTATCAAGAGGTTAGAGGAAGAGCAAAAGACAAAAGGCGGGATCATAATCCCAGACACGGCCAAAGAGAAGCCAGTAGAGGGCGAGGTTGTAGCCGTAGGCAAGGGGAAAACAACAGAAGACGGTAAACTGGTAAAGCCTGATGTCAAAGCAGGAGACAGGGTCCTCTTCAGTAAGTACGCTGGTACGGAAGTCAAGATCAATGGCGTAGAACATCTCATCATGAGAGAAGATGATATATTAGGAATCATTGAAAAGTAATAATAATATGATCATAAGGAGGATAAGTTAGATGGGAGCAAAGATACTTCAATATGACGAAGAAGCAAGAAAATCAATACTTAAGGGTGTAAACGCCCTTGCAGATGCGGTTAAAATAACCCTCGGGCCCCGAGGCAGGAATGTACTTCTTGATAAATCTTTTGGTGCTCCGGTTGTTACAAAAGACGGCGTTACGGTGGCCAAGGAGATTGAACTCGAGGATAGGTTTGAAAACATGGGCGCCCAGATGGTGAAGGAAGTCGCCAGCAAAACGAGTGATGTGGCCGGTGATGGCACCACCACGGCAACCATCCTTGCCCAGGCTATTTACAGAGAAGGGGCAAAGAGTGTCGCGGCGGGAAGTAACCCCATGGATATAAAAAGGGGCATTGATAAAGCCGTCGCAGTCGTTGTAAAGGAACTGGCAAAGTTAAGCAAACCGACTAAAGACCAGAAGGAGATTGCCCAGGTTGGTACAATCTCCGCTAATAACGATGAGGCAATCGGCGCCATTATTGCCGAGGCCATGGGGAAGGTCGGTAAAGAAGGGGTTATTACCGTAGAGGAAGCTAAGGGACTGGAAACCGAACTGGAGATCGTAGAGGGTATGCAGTTTGACAGAGGTTACGTATCTCCCTATTTTGTGACCAATGCAGAAAAGATGGAGGTACACCTCGAGGATTGCTTGATTCTTATCAACGAAAAGAAGATCAGCACCATGAAGGATCTCCTTCCCATCCTGGAGCAGATTGCAAAAATGGGAAGGCCGCTGCTGATCATTGCCGAAGATATCGAAGGAGAGGCTCTCGCTACCCTCGTGGTGAACAAGATTCGAGGCACCTTACAGGTTGCTGCTGTAAAAGCCCCCGGTTTTGGCGATAGAAGGAAAGCAATGCTCGATGACGTCGCCATCTTGACCGGCGGAAAGGCGATTTCTGAAGACATGGGTATGAAACTGGAAAATATAAAAATAGAAGACCTCGGCCGGGCCAAGAGGATTACGATCGATAAAGACAATACGACGATTATCGACGGCGCAGGGTCAAGAGCATCCCTCGAAGGAAGGGTGAAACAGATCAGGGCGCAGATAGATGAAACGACATCTGATTACGACAGAGAGAAACTTCAGGAAAGGCTGGCAAAGCTGGTCGGTGGTGTTGCCGTAATAAAGGTTGGCGCGGCGACAGAGACCGAGATGAAGGAGAAGAAGGCGCGCGTTGAGGATGCGCTCAACGCAACCCGCGCGGCTGTGGAAGAAGGAATAGTTCCCGGTGGAGGCGTAGCCTATATCAGGACACTGCCTACCCTGGAAAAGCTGAAATTAGAAGGGGATCAGCAAGTGGGGGTCAACATAGTAAAGAAGGCCCTCGAAGAACCGTTGAAAATGATCGTTACTAATGCCGGTCAGGAAGGCAGCATTGCCGTCGAAAAAGTCAAAGGGAAAAAAGGCGCTTACGGCTTCAATGCGAGAACTGATCAGTATGAAGACATGATTGAAGCCGGTGTCATTGATCCGACGAAGGTTACCCGTTTTGCCCTCCAGAATGCGGCAAGTGTGGCATCCTTGATGCTGACTACCCAGTGCATGGTAGCAGAGAAACCGGAAGAAAAGTCTGCTATGCCCGGCATGCCTCCCGGCGGCGGCTATCCCGGCATGGGAATGTAAGAGGTTTTTAATCTTATCTCATTGTGAAAAAGCCCCCTGTTTTGCGGCAGGGGGCTTTTTTAGTTCTGCTTGAAAGAGGTTAATTTATGTGATAGCCTCTGCGACTACCAATTTGCCCACTGTTTAGTAAAATACATAAATTATCATTGATTACTAGAAGTTGAGGAGTTCCCTATGGACTATAAGGATACGTTGAATCTGCCGAAAACTGACTTTCCCATGAAGGCGAATCTTTCCCGGAAGGAACCGGAATTGCTCAAGATGTGGGATGATATGAACATCTATGAAAAGATCAGACAGGCCTTGAAGGGAAGAGAGACGTATATACTTCATGACGGACCTCCTTATGCAAACGGGAACATTCACCTTGGTACGGCGCTGAATAAGGTGATCAAGGACATAGTAATTAAGTCAAAAAATATGTCCGGTTTCGACAGTATCTTCGTTCCCGGCTGGGACTGTCACGGTCTTCCCATAGAGCATCAGGTCGAGAAAGAACTGGGCGCGAAGAAGAATGAGATGTCCCATGCTGATATACGGCGGTTCTGCAGGGCGTTTGCAGAGAAATACGTGGATATCCAGCGGGAACAGTTCAAGCGATTGGGGGTCTTTGGAGAATGGGAAAACCCCTACCTCACCATGTCTTACGACTATGAGGCAGCGACTGTTGAGGAGTTCGGGAAGCTTTATTTCAACGGTGACGTCTATAGAGGGAAAAAGCCCGTATACTGGTGCGCTTCCTGTAAGACTGCCTTGGCGGAGGCCGAAGTTGAATACAGTGATCATACGACGCCGTCCATTTATGTCAAATTCGCGATGATCTCGGATATATCAATAATTCGTCCGAAACTGGCCGGGGAAAAAGTCTGCGTGGTAATATGGACGACGACCCCCTGGACCATACCACCTAACCAGGCAATCGCCGTGCATGAGGAATTTGTCTATGCGGCAGTCAAAGTGAATGGTGAGACTCTAATACTTGCTAAGGATCTTCTGGACTACTGCATGGATGTCTTCGGCTATAAGAGTTACAAGATTGTTGACGAATTTCCGGGATCAGTGCTGGAGGGTCTGAAATGTAAACATCCATTGGTCGAACGCGAGAGCCTCCTGATCCTGGCTCCTTTTGTCACTCTCGACGCGGGAACGGGGTGTGTGCATATCGCGCCCGGACATGGGCAGGAAGATTACGAAATAGGCATGAAGTATGGTCTTGACAATTACGCCCCTGTTGATGATGACGGCAGATACACCTCCGATGTCAAGGATTTCGCGGGACAGTTTGTCTTCGATGCCAACGAGTCGGTCATTAAGAAATTGGCTGAGGTCGGCGCCCTGCTCGGCCGTGTCGACATTGAGCATTCCTATCCTCACTGCTGGCGGTGCAAGAATCCCATCATATTCAGATCTACGGAGCAGTGGTTTATCTCCATGGAGAAAAATAACCTGAGGCAGAAAACCCTTGAAGCTATCGAAGCCGTAGAGTGGTTGCCGGCGTGGGGCCGTGACAGGATTTCCGGAATGATTAGAAGTCGTCCTGACTGGTGCATCTCCCGGCAGAGATTATGGGGGGTGCCGATTACCATGTTTTTCTGCAGCCGTTGCAAGAGCGACCTCATGACAAAGGATATCATCGGGCACGTAGTGAAGCTGGTTAATGAATACGGTGCAGATGTCTGGTTCGAGAGGGATACGAAAGATCTGCTGCCTCCCGGAACGGTCTGTCCCGTATGTCAAAGCGACCAATTTGCAAAGGAGACGGATATACTCGATGTGTGGTTTGATTCCGGTGTGAGTCATGCTGCGGTGCTGGAAAAGCGATCTTACCTCGGCTCCCCGGCGGATATGTACCTCGAGGGCAGCGACCAGCACAGAGGGTGGTTCCATTCCTCTCTGCTGGAGTCTGTGGGAACGAGAGCGCGCGCCCCGTACAGGACTGTCCTGACGCACGGTTTTGTCGTCGACGGCGAGGGAAAGAAGATGTCCAAATCCATGGGCAACGTCGTTGACCCGGAGGAGATCATCGATAAGCATGGTGTTGAGATATTGAGACTTTGGGTGGCTGCAGAAGATTATACACAGGACATAAGGATTTCCGACGAAATCCTTGAACGCCTTGTAGAGGCCTACAGGCGCATTCGCAACACCAGTCGATTCATTCTGGGGAATCTGTATGATTTTGACCGCAGTAAAATGGTATCCTATCAAGATATGGAAGAAATCGACCGGTGGGCTCTTCACAGGCTCCAGGAAATTATACAGCGTGTAAGGACAGCTTATAATCAGTATCAATTTCATCATGCGTTCTTCACTCTTCATAATTTCTGTACCGTTGACCTGAGCGCCCTTTATCTGGATGTCCTGAAAGACAGACTCTATACATCCAGGGCGGAATCACGGCAGCGACGATCTGCGCAAAGCGCCATGCTCGTAATTCTTGATGCCATGACACGCCTGCTTGCCCCCATACTTTCCTTTACTGCGGAGGAGATATGGTTATCTTTGCCTCCGCATCAGGGCAGGGAAATCAGCGTTCATCTCACTCAATTCCCTGAAGTGAATCCGGAGTATATGGATGCGGGTCTGGCCCAGAGCTGGAATAAGATGATCGCCCTCAAAGGAGAGATATCGAAGGCAATTGAAACAGCAAGGAAGAATAAAGTAGTCGGGCACTCCCTCGATGCCGGTGTGGATATCTCTGCATCAGATGAACTCCGCGCGTTTTTGGAGGCACATCTTGAAGATTTGAAAACCCTGCTGATCATCTCCCAGATCGGTATTGTAGAAAGGGAGGGCATCAAAAGCCCTTACGTAAGTCCTGAATTTGCGGGTCTGACAATTGGGGTGAGAAAGACACGGGGAAAGAAATGTAACCGATGCTGGGTATACAGCGAGACTGTGGGTGTTAATGATGAACATCCGACTATCTGTGAAAGGTGCCTTGCGAACATTTAAGCACTATATTCACTCTCGCTTTCCCTCCTCTGCGGGGACAAGGATGGGAGAGGGGAAGTTTCACGGAGAGATTATTTGAAAAAAAAGTATCTTATTCTCTTTGCCACAGTGGCGGCGGCGGTACTCCTCGACTTCATTACCAAGGCCTACATCGACTCCTGCATGTCCCTCCATGAATCGGTTGTGGTCATAGGAGGATTTTTGAATATAACGTATGTCAGGAATCCGGGAGCCGCCTTCAGTTTTCTTGCCAGTGCCTCACCGGGTTTTCGATCCGTCTTCTTCTTGGCAGTAACGGTTTTAGCCATCATACTCGTTCTCTACTATATCGCCAAAAGTAAAACTGAAGAACCGCTTATGATATTTGCCCTTTCCCTGATTCTATCGGGTGCCCTGGGTAATTTCATTGACAGGGTGCGTCTCGGAGAGGTGATTGATTTTATTGATGTGCATTTAGGCGCCTACCACTGGCCCGCCTTTAATATTGCTGATTCCGCCATAACCGTTGGAGCCGTCATTATGCTTTTTGTATTATTTAAACGCCCAAAGGAGCATGACCATAGCCCATGAAGCGGTTTATATCGAAGCTATTATCTCCCCAGAGGTTTTTTATCATCAGTTTCGCCTCGGTGATATTCATAGGGGCCGTTATCCTCTGGCTTCCTTATTCTGCTGCCGGCAGTCATATAAATTTTATTGACGCCCTCTTCACATCTGCCTCGGCAGTTTGCGTTACAGGCCTCACAGTTCTGGACATCGGTACTGATCTATCTTTAAACGGGCAGATTGTGACCCTGTGTCTCTTTCAAATCGGCGGGCTCGGGATCATTACATTCTCCGTTGTCCTTTTCGGACTCATGGGCAGGGGCATTTCGTTTAAGGGCAGGGAAATTTTCCAGTCGACATTTCTCCATACACCGCGAAGAGATTTCCTTGTTATTATGAAATGGGTTTTCGGCCTTACTTTCATTATTGAGGCTGCAGGGACATTTTTCTTATTTCTCCGGTTTTCGCAGGATTTTTCTCCACTGAGGGCTTTCTATCATGCCCTGTATCATGCTGTCTCTGCCTTCAACAATTGCGGACTTTCCGTCTTCCCGGATAAATTGGTGCGTTATCAGAATGATATAATTATCAATGTCACAATCATGGCATTGATTATTCTTGGCGGGATAGGGTTTATCGTTCAGTACGAGGTAGTTTCCAAATGGAGGGGATACCAGCAGAGACTTTCCGTACATTCAAGAATTGTTCTTTTGACTACAGCAAGTCTGATCCTCGGAGGTGCCGCATTTTTTTATCTGTTCGAGATGAATCACATTCTCAAAGACGTCTCCATCAAGACGCAGATTCTCACATCTTTTTTCCAATCGGTAACTCCCCGTACTGCAGGGTTTAATACGATTCATATCGGTCTGCTGACAAATCCGACAATCCTTGTTCTAATTATGTTGATGTTTATCGGCGCCTCGCCGGGCTCAACGGGGGGAGGCATTAAGACAACGAGCTTTGCACTACTCCTTCTGATGATCTGGAATCGACTGAAAGGACAGGAACAGGTTAATGCCTATGACAGGACCATCCCGGGGGAGATTCTAACACGAACGATTGCCATTATCTTTGCTTCGGCCTTTTCAGTTACTCTCATCACCTCAATTCTTCTGTTGTTAGGGGGTACAGGGAATTTGCCTCCTTTGGAGAGCCGTCACTTCTTTGTGGAGTATCTTTTTGAAACAGTATCTGCCTTTGGCAATGTGGGCCTGTCCATGGGTATAACGCCAACCCTGAGTGTCGGTCAGAAACTGGCTATCATTCTCACGATGTTTGCAGGGCGGGTGGGGCCGCTTACTCTCGCTTTTTCCTGGTATTCCCCCAAAAGGGGGTTAACATATGCGGAAGAGTCTGTCATGGTTGGTTAAGGAGGTTAGGTGATGGCTTCAGTAGTGCGGCGCGTGGTTGTGATTGGGCTGGGTATCTTTGGCTCCAATATCGTCAAAGAATTATATCAAAATGGATTCGATGTCATTGCCATCGATAAGGACAAGGAGGCCGTCCATCGTTTAAAAGATTTTGCCACTAAGGCAATAGTTGCCGATGGTACGGACAATGAAGTAATGGATCATATCGGCATACAGGAGGATGATGTAGTCATCATCTCCTTCGGCGAGGACCTTGCAGCCAGCACTCTCATAACCCTTCACATGAAACGGATGAAGGTCAAGAATATAATCGTCAAAGCCCCCAACGAAGAGCATAAACTTATTCTCGAAAAGGTTGGTGCAACTGACGTTATCATTCCTGAAAAGGAAGTTGCCAGCAAAGTTGCTAAAAGTCTGATTTCTCCGAGTGTCCTCGATTGCCTTCCTCTCTCTGAGGGCTATATGATATTTGAAATTGCGCCTCCTAATAGTTTCTTGGGGAAAAGCATCGGTGAACTTGAGTTGAGGAGCAGATATCACATCGAGGTCATTGCCGTGAAAGACGTGCTGACAGATCAGGTTCACATGGTGCCGGCTGCCAATTTTATCCTGAAGGACGGAGAGATACTCGTAGTTATAGCCAAGGAAAAAGATATTCAGAAGATTAAATGATTGGACGTATAAGAAGGATGCTGCGTGAGAATGGGGGTTGTTATGAGCGTCATCGTTGATTTTTCTATTTTCCCGCTTGGTAAAGAGGAGAGCGTGAGTAAATACGCGTCGCGGGCGGTAAAAATTATAAAAGACAGCGGCCTCCCTCATCATATAGGTCCGATGGGAACATCAATAGAGGGAGAATGGGATGAGATCATGCTTGTTGTAAAGCGCTGCATGGAGGAGCTTAAGAAGGACTGCCCGAGGTTATATATGACAATGAAAGTGGACTGCAGGCAAGGCGAGTCCCTGCGCATGGGGAAGAAAGTCAGGTCTGTAGAATAGGCATCATCTCAAGACAATTGTGGCATCAACGGCTACCATAGCGCCTTTTTCGCCCACTATGAGGGGGTTTACATCAATTTCGTGAATCCGTGGATACTGAAGACCGATGTCGCCCAGTGCAACAAGTATCCCTGCGAGTTCCTCTCTGTTCACTGGCGGCTCTCCCCTGAAGCCGTCGAATATCTTCTGTCCCCTCAAACGACCTATTAATGCCAAAGCGTCCTCCACGGTCAGTGGAGCCGGGGCAAAGACTGCATCACTCAATATCTCTGCCATTATACCCCCAAGCCCGAGCATCACACAGGGGCCAAAATGAACGTCCCTGACAAGTCCGACGATGATCTCAATTTTTCCTTTTACCTGCCTATAGGCAAGTACCTGACCCGAAGGGTCCATCTTCTTCTTCAGGGAATCAAAAGCATTTAGGGCGGCTTCCGGCGTTGTTATATTTAAATGGACCAAGCCGAGTTCGGTCTTATGTACCTTTCCCTTTTGCAGGCCCTTCATGACGAGCGGGAAGCCGAGCCGCTTTGCGATCTTTTTGCACTCCGCTTCATCTGATATGATTTCCTCTTCTACAGCCGGAATACCGTGAAGTCTGAGAATACTCTTGGAGACATACTCGTCCAAAGGTCCCACCGCCTTTTCCAGGACATCACTCAGCTTATGGGGGAGGCGTATTATCTCTTCTTTCTCCGGCAGTCGCTTAAAAATTTCAGAATATCTTTGTCGATGGAAAACAGCCGCTAAGCATTCCACTGCGCGGGATATTTCATGGAATACAGGAATACCGCAGGAGAGGGCCTCTGCCTTAAAACGAAAGGCCTCTTCGTGTCTCCCCAGGAGCCATACGAATACAGGCTTGCCGGCCGTACGCGTCTGATCGGCAATATCTGTGACATTGATTCCAATCTGGAAATTTCCCGCAAAGGCGTGGAGGAAAACGGCGTCGACGCACGAATCGTTGAGCACGGCCGCAAGTGCCGTGCTGTATACATCGACGTTCGTTCCACCATGTTTTTCTATGGCTGGCCACAGATCGACGGGATTCCCGACAGGCATCCAGTCGGGGAAAAGACGTCCCAAGGCGTCTTTGGTTTCCCGGGAAAGTTTCGCCACCGTGAGGCCATGTTCCTCAATGAAGTCGGAGGCGACAATACCGGAACCGCCACTAAACGTGAGAACAGCAATGCGGCCATGTCGGCCAGCCGGTCGGGGTCTCGCAGAGAGTGAACGGCAGAGGTCCATCATCTGATGAAAATCTCCGGCTTCAGTCACCCCGGCTTGGGCCAGGGCGCCTGAGATGATCTTATGATTTCCCGCCAGGGATGCCGTATGGCTCATTGCCGCTTCAGCTCCTTTCCTGCTCTTCCCTCCGTGGAGGACGACAATGGGTTTTGTACTTTTCCTGCACAGTTCCGTAAAACGCCTACCATCGGAAAAAGACTCCAGGTAATGGCCGATAACTTCAGTGTTAGTATCTTGAATAAGGTAAGACAGCAGATCGCACTCGTTGACGTCTATTTTATTGCCTATGGAGCATACCTTACTGATGCCCATCACGCGGTGACTCATTATATCAACGAGAAAGCCGGCGGATAGCAATCCGCTCTGTACCACAAGTGATACGTTTCCGGGGATAAGGAGTTCTTGCTGCAATGAACGTGGATCCATAAAGGAGAAAACATAGCCGCCAACGGCATCAACGAGACCCATGCAATTGGGCCCCCATAGGCGAATCCCCGTTCGTTTGCATATATCTTTCAGAGATTGCTGCAGAAAACCTCCATCATGTCCCGTTTCAGCAAAGCCCCCGGATTCTATCATGACACCCGGGACACCTTTGGCCGCGCAATCCTCTATGGTTGCCGGTACGAGTTTTGCCGGAACAAAGACGATGGCCAGGTCAACATGACCGGGGATGGCGCTTACGGACGGATAGCAGGGAATACCCTCAATTTCCTTGTAACTGGGATTGACAGGATAAATATTTCCCTTATAGCCTATGACGAGATTCTTAAAGATAGAATACCCGCCTTTGAGAGGGTTCGGCGTTGCACCGACAACAGCGACTCCGTCCGGGTTAAAAAAGAAATTCATAGAAGCTCCTCATCAGAAAATTATGGCTTATTGATGATAATGCCGAGATACTTTCTGCCCCATGCCTTAGCATCCTTTTCATCAGGGAAAAAAATGTCTATGTGGTCACCTTTGATGGCGCTGCCTGTATCGTGCACCTCTCCCCAACCGTAACCGGGGACATACATCTTCGTGCCGTAAGGGTACCTGCTGATGTCCGCTGCGATTGTCCCCTTTTTTGCCTTGGATCCGTCGGAGGTGATGCCTACCTTCTTCTTCTCTCCCTCGTGCGGTCCGTACGCATAAACCGGCGGCATCAGGAAGCATCCGTATTTGTTTTTCCAGCCCGTCGATTTCTTGCTGGCGTCATAGGCAGTAACCAGCATCTTCCGCGTTTCTGTCTTGCCATATTGACGGGGAATGGTGGCGCATCCGTAAACAAGAAGGAAGGTTAGAGCGGAAAAAATTGGCAGAAATAAAATGCCTTTTTGTAAACGCAACATCATGATCCTCTGGCATCTTGATGATATCTGGGAGGCAAGCTATCATATCGATAGCCTCGATTTCAAGGCAAGTTTGAACTCAGTTGATATTTCGCATCTCAATTGTCTGACAACAACTCTTCTCCAATCGGTGCAGTTTCAATTTTCCAGATTATTGTTTGAGGCGGATGAAATTGTCAGTGGTTAATGCCGTCGGGTCTGTTCATTAGATTCTTAAGCATCTATATATCAACACGGATTGGCAGTATGACGGTGGTGACGCCGTTCCACTGCAGGCGCCGCTGAATTGCAAAGGCCGTTTCATTGTGGAGCAGCTTCTGGAAAGGGTTTTCCTCACGAAAGATCAGTTTTCCCGTGAAGACCGTAGATCTGGGGAATTCTTTTACGAGAGATTCGCACAGCCCCGTTGCAGTATCAGCCACGTCGGTTCCTATCTCCATTCTGTAGTCAGCGGGGAAACCGTAAGAACGGACAAGACGGACGTATTTTGTTAAATCGCTCTCTACGGATTTCTTCAAGGCATCTATTTCCGCTATGCCTTTGAATGAACCGGAATCGATTTCTCCCACGGAGACGAAAATGAAGTTTTTGTAGAGTTTGGGAAATTCACGGACAACGGAGAGCCATACATGAAGACCAAATCCGCTGTAACCCCTAACGAGGAGTATCGCTGTGGCCTCCTTAGTATCCAGCGGTTCATTATTAGGATGACTGCCTTTGGGTAGTTCAGACAGAATCTCCTCGAGTTGGCGAACGCCCCTGCGGACTTTCGTGTAGTGCCTACGGATCAAGTAGCACAAGCCGATAACTCCGGATGTGATTAAGAGGGTCAGCCAGCCGCCCTCTTCAAACTTTATAACGACGGTGATGACAAGTATAGTTAGGCAAAGTATCAAGCCGATGATATGCACTGCAATATGTCTTTTCCATGCTTTATCCTTCTCCCTGTTGCGGAAGAAAAAAGTCGCCATTCCGAACTGTGACAGTGTAAAGGTAAGAAACACGTTGATGGAGTACATTACAACGAGGGCTGAAACGGAACCATCGGTGTATAGTAAGAGTAGAAGGGCTGCACCGCCCATCAGCAGAACGCCGTCCTGCATTGAGAGACGTTCCGATAGCGATGCAAAGCGACGAGGCAGCCAGGAATCGATGGCCATATTTGCCATAACACTTGGTCCCCCTGCGAATCCTGACTGAGCGCCAACCATGAGTAGGGCTCCTTCGGAGAGAATCGTTATCAGCGCGAGCGTTCCGCCGAGGGGCCAATTGCCAAAGGTGAGATCGGCTAAGACGGCATTCAACGTTCTGCCCTCGGCAGGTATTATTCGGTAAAGCGAATAGCAGAATAAAAGGCCTCCTGCCGTAATTGCAAGCGATGTGGCCAGATATACCATCGTGCGCTTACCTGTCTGAACTTTCGGCTCACGCATGATCTGCATGGCGTTAGAGACCGCTTCGATCCCCGTATAGGTGCCTCCCCCCAGAGAAAAAGCCCTGAGAAAAATGGCCAACATGCTTACATAGCCTATGGTGGAGAGATCATATTTGAAATTCTCCTCGAACGCCCTTGCAACCGGTCCAACTTGATTGGCATGGCTCAGAATGCCATAACCGATCAACAGAATGTGGGTTACTACAAATATTATAAAAATCGGTGCGAGGGCTGTTACAGACTCCTTCACCCCTCTTAAGTTCATGACAACAAGGAGGAGGATTAAAAAGACCACGAAGATCAACTTGTACTTAAGATATGTGACAGGTAAATAGCTGAACAAGGCATCGCCACAGGAAGCAAGAGATACGGTGATGGTCAGTACATAATCGACGAGGAGAGCGCATCCGGATATCACCCCCGCGTTTTTGCCGATCGTATGGGTGGAGACAATGTATCCGCCGCCTCCATGGGGGAAATGCTCGATGATACGTGTATAAGCATAGGAGATGATAAAAACCGTCAAAGCAGTAGCCAAGGCCAGGAAGACGGCAAGATAGCTGTGAGGACCCAGCGCCTTGAAGGCTTCTTCCGGGCCGTATGATGAAGAAGAAAGGCCGTCGGCTCCCAGGCCGATCCATGCAAGGACGGGGATGAGAGATATCCTGTGAAATATTGAAGGCTCGTGGATATCTCGAGGCGGCCCTATCAATCTGCGGCGCAACTTCTCAGCAAATTTTATTTTATGCCCCGAATCGTCAGAGTTCATAGAGTCTTATTTGTGCCGTAGATTTATTGTCCGGATTATACTCTTGACGTGTGGTAAGATTAGTCAGGTTATCGGGTTTTCAACATGAATACCCTCACCGACCTGACCACAGAGAAAACCGCGTTTCCCGTTAAGATGCGTACCTTGTTCATCGTAGATTCTGATGGAAAAATCCTCGGTGAGAATTTTCAAGTGGAGTGATCTGCCATCCGCGATTGTTATCTGTATGGGCTTGCAATTCGTGGGGAGATTGTCAGTATCAGTGTCCTTAAAGGACAGCTCATGTCTTCCTGTTTCGATTTTCAGTGAGGTGGTTTGTAATGAAAATACCTCTCCACCCTCGTGTCCGTCGAGAAGAATGATGTAACTGAACTGTCTGCTGAGGTTTGTGATATTTAATTCGGCACCCATTGTCTAATATTATAAAATGGGCCAAAGATGGTGTCAAATGAAAATAATGATGCGAATTTTGACTTGTTTCACTGTACGGATTGAGATTTTTATTTGCTCGGGCGATTTCATTTACATTCTGATTTTTCACAGCGGCGCATTGAAATATGTGGAGCAGGCAGGTCGCGGTAAGTGAATTGTCAATGACTTGAGATGTCTAACTCATTGTCGCTTTCGGATCTTATCGATCGGGAAGCCTTCAGTATCCCATCTGGTATGAACATGCTGTCAAAGCAGTTTATGGTGCTGTATCAGCTGCCGGTGCGATCTGAAGCATAAAACTCACTATTCCGAAAGCACAAGCTGCAGCATTTTGAGCAGCTCTTCGGCCTTGAAAGGCTTGGCAAGAAAGTATTGACCACCTATCTTGTGGCTCTTCGGGACCTCGCTTGCCTTAACGGCGCCGGTAAGAAAAATTACGGGAATGTTACATGTATTGGGGTCGTCTTTCATTTCATGTGCAACACTTGACCCGTCCATGTCCGGCATCATTAGATCCAGTATGACTGCGTCAGGTCTTATCAGTTTACATTTGCTCAGTCCTTCCTCTCCGGTATGCGCAGTGTGCACCTCATAACCATTTGCTGTGAGCCGCAATTCCACTATTTTAACTATGTCAGGATCATCATCGACAACAAGAATTATTTTTCCCACTGTGCCTCCTCCTCAATGTTTGACACCGAACAGCAGATAGCTTTTATTGGAATCCCGGACTTCATTTCTCAATATTTCTTTTTTGATTCTTCTTTCATCCTGTCGAGCTCTTCCTTATACTTTTCGGCCTGGGTTCTCACCATTTCGATTTCTTCCCTTGCCTTTGCCAGACTTTCCTCCTGCTTTTGCCTTTCTTCCCTTAGCTTGTCCTGAATCTCATCGAGACCGATATAAACGGCGAGAATACCGCTAAGTACAATAATGATGGGGATTCCGCCCTTCAGGATTATGACAAAATCACTCCACCAGAATATGAGACCTAAGAGTCCAATAATTACTGAGACTGCACCGCCAATTAGCAATGACATGACCTGACCTCCTGTTTTGGCAATTCAACTATAAGTTGCCGCGGTTGAAACAATTGCTGTAAGGTACTAATATCTGTCATATATTAAGCCGGAACATAACACAGAATTAAGGTTCAGGCAAGGTGAAAGTTAACAAATTACAAAGGAATGTATGGTTCAAGGAAGAGGATTCAAGGAAGATGGGAAAATATTCCTTGACATTATCATCAAATACTTTTAGGTTTCGCGGACTATCAGAAACCGTGACGAGCAAATGAAAAAAGAATTCCTGCATCTCATAATCGACCAGACCCGCTGCAAATACACATATTGATGCCTGCTGTGCGCCTCAATGGGCGGGCATGCAGGCCTAATTCGAATCAACTCCAGACAGAATTAATCCCAAAAAGTAAAAAGCAAGAAAGCAATTGTAACACTTTCTTAATTTAAGGATTACAATAAAACAATAAATTTATCAGGAGGTACAACATGTTAAAAACAATCATCAAATCAATTTGCATTTTCTGCCTTCTTCTTGTCTTTACGGTAAACTCTTGGTCGCAGGAGCCGATTAAGATCGGAGGACTGTTTGCCGTTACCGGCCCGCCCTCATTTCTCGGTGAACCGGAACGTAATACGGCCAATATGGTGGTGGATCAAATTAACAAGACAGGTGGCATCAAGGGGCGGAAGCTGAAACTGGTATTCTACGATACCCAGGGTGATGCCACCAAGGCAGTACAGGCAGCTACTCGACTCATCAAGGAAGACCGGGTCAGCGCGATTATCGGTCCCAGCACGACCGGCGAGACAATGGCCATTATTGGGACTATCGAAGTCGCAGGGATTCCGTTGATATCCTGCGCTGCCGGAATCAAGATTACAGAACCGGTAAAGAAATGGGTCTTTAAGACAGCCCAGAATGATTCTCTGGCAGTGGAGCGTATTTATGATCACCTTAAGAAACGGAATATGAATAATGTTGCCATACTGACAGTATCCGACGGTTTCGGTGCGTCAGGGAGGGAACAGTTGAAAATTCGTGCTAAAGATTCCGGTATCACCATAGTATCCGATGAAGTCTACAGTCCCAACGATACGGACATGACAGCCCAGCTGGTTAAGATACGCGGCAGCAAGGCACAGGCTATTATTTGCTGGGGAACAAATCCGGGACCTGCCAAGGTTGCAAGAAACGCCAAGCAACTGGGGCTTAATCTGCCGCTCTATATGAGCCACGGCGTTTCTTCGAAAAAGTTTATAGAGCTGGCCGGAGATGCAGCGGAAGGGATAACTCTCCCTTCGGGACGGGTTATTGTTGCAAATGTGCTTCCGAAATCTGACCAGCAGAAGAAGTCACTTCTTGCTTACGTAAATGATTACAAGAATCATTTCAAGGTAGAAGGGGATCATTTCGGGGGGCACGCGTGGGATGCGGTTATGCTTCTCAAGGGTGCGATTGAACGTGGAGGTGACTCACCTGCCGCCATTCGTAATGAACTCGAAAATACCCGCAATTTTAAAGGTATCGGCGGTATATTCAACTTCACTCCTCAAGACCACGCAGGCTTGACGAAGGACGCCTTCGTTCTTGTGACGATAAAGAACAAGGAGTGGGTACTGGTAAAGTAGTATTTAGAATCTGGAAGATCGTCTCCTCTATAAATTACTGAAACCGTCGTTTCGAGCGTAGCGAGAAATCTCGCTAATTGAGTAGATGCGAAGGGGCTGTACTGACATCTTGCCCAAGCGGGCATGTAATTTGGGAAGTGATCCACCAGAAATTCATATTAATGTGATTTGCCACATATAAGTATTAATCCTATGGAACTTTTTGAGCAGTTACTGCAATATACTCTGTCCGGTCTCTCTACAGGGGCAATTTACGCCCTCATCGGGCTTGGCTTTGCCATCATCTACAATTCCACGAGCATAATCAACTTTGCTCAAGGCGAGTTTGTGATGCTGGGCGGTATGCTGACCTTATTCTTCCATATCACTCTGGGACTTTCCCTCCCGCTAGCCGTTATCCTTGCTATTGCGGTTGCCACGGCAGTGGGCGCATTATTTGAACGCCTCGCCATCAGCCCCCTTAAGGATGCTGAACCGATCATTCTCGTCATCATCACTATCGGCGGCAGCATACTTATCCGGGGAGTTGCCATGCTCCTCTGGGGAAAGGATACGCATGCCCTGCCTATGTTTTCCGGAAATGAGCCGATCATTTTGATGGGCGCCGCAATAATGCCACAGAACATTTGGATTTTTGGCGTCACGCTGATAATTATCACAGCAAACAGGCTTTTTTTCCACCACAGCATAAGCGGGAAAGCGATGCGCGCCTGCTCTTTCAACCGGGTAGCGTCAAGGCTTGTCGGGATCGATGTCAAGCGCATGATGCTCTTTTCCTTCGTCATAAGTTCGGCCATGGGGGCCGCAGCAGGAATTATCATCGCACCCCTTACCATGACGTCATATGATGTAGGCGTCATGCTCGGATTGAAGGGATTCTGTGCTGCCATCATCGGCGGTATGAGCGGCGGCATGGGAACGGTTGCTGGCGGTTTGATTGTAGGCGTTCTGGAGTCTCTCGGGGCGGGCTTAATATCGTCAGGTTATAAGGACGCCATCGCCTTTATCATTCTCCTTATCATCCTGTTGATCAGGCCTCAGGGGTTGTTCGGAAAGGGGGAAGCGGAAAGGGTATGAAATTATTGGACGGATAAATGAAACATGAGCTGATGAAATTTCTTGTATTTGCTGCCGCAGTCCTCACGGCGCCAGTGCTCTTCAAGGGTGGCTATATTGTGAATGTGCTGGTCTTCGTCGGCATTTATACTATTTTAGCCGTGGCTCTGAACCTGCTGTTAGGGCTTGCCGGTCAAATCTCTCTGGGGCAGGCGGCGTTTTTTGGCCTTGGCGCTTACATATCCGGCGTCTTGACGGCAACACATGCCGCGAATCCCTGGCTGGCTATGGTCATCGCCGTCATTGCTGTTGGTATCATAGCCTTTGTCCTCGGCTTTCCCATACTCAAGCTCAAGGGACACTATCTGGCGATGGCAACGCTCGGTATGGGGATTATCGTTTACATCGTCTTCAACGAAACCATAGATATAACGGGCGGCCCTTCAGGATTGCCGGGTATACCGAATCTCTCCATCTGTGGCATTATCTTCAATACCGACATGAAAAATTATTATTTGGTCTGGTCCTTCGCCATCGCCACCATACTTTTATCTGTCAATCTTTCCGCCTCAAGGATCGGCAGGGCTCTTCGGGCCATTCACGACTCCGAGGTGGCGGCCCGTATCCTGGGAGTGAATGTCAGACTCTTAAAGGTGCAGATTTTTACCATTTCGGGCATTTTTTCTGCCCTTGCGGGAAGTCTCTATGCCCACACAGTCCAGTTTATCTCGCCTGCATCCTTTGGGTTCAACGTATCCATAGAACTGCTTACGATGGTGGTTATCGGGGGACTGGGCAGTATCTANNGGTTCCTTTCTGGGCGCTGCTATTCTGACGTTACTGCCGGAGCTTTTCAGGACGTTTCAGGATTATGATATTGTCGTTTACGGCATTGTTCTGATAGTAATAACCATGTTCATGCCGGGCGGCCTCGTACGAGGCGTACCGCTTTTGTCCAGATTCCTGCTTGCAAAGGTTAAGTCTCGTCTCCCTTCTGCGAAAAGGGTTTAGGGGGGATTTTCAGGTGCTTAGAATTGAAGACATGACGAAGATCTTCGGTGGCCTCACGGCACTGCAGGGCGTTACTTTCTCAATTTCAGCAGGCGAGATTACCGGCATTATTGGTCCTAATGGAGCGGGCAAAACGACGCTGTTTAATATTGTAACGGGTATCTATGATCCTACATCCGGCAAGGTCTACTATGACGGGAAAGATATAACCGGATTTCCCCCGGAGAAGATTGCAAGGCTCGGCATGGTGCGCACATTTCAGGGTATTGAGTTGTTCGGTCAAATGACGGTTCTGGAAAATGTCATGGTTGGTCTTCATACAAAGTCACAAAGCGGCATCATTGCTTCGGCTTTAAAATTACCGGCCCATTTGCGTGAGGAACGCCATATCAGGGAACGAGCGATTTCTTGGCTCGAATTTGCAGGTATCGCAGAACTGGCTCATCTGAAAGCGGCTAATTTACCCTTTGGTAAGGGGAGACTGCTCGAGATTGCCCGCGCAATGGCCATGGAACCACGGATCATCCTCCTGGATGAACCGGCAGCGGGGCTCAATAGCAGAGAGACTTCTGATCTTGCCCTGCTGATTACAAGAATAAAGGATTCGGGGATTACGGTAGCTCTTGTGGAACATGATATGGAGCTGGTTATGGAGATCTGTAGCCGCATCGTAGTTCTCAATCTCGGGCATAAACTTGCGGAAGGGACACCACGACAGATTCAGGAAGACGAACAGGTAATAACGGCTTACTTGGGAGAGGGTTAACGGTGGTTTGTTAACAATGTTGAAAATTAAAAACATCAACACATATTACGGTAAACTGCATGCCCTGAGAAACGTTTCCCTCCATGTCAGTGCCGGAGAGATAGTGGCTCTAATCGGATCTAATGGCGCCGGGAAGACGACAATATTAAATACAGTCTCTGCTGTCACGCCTCCCGCAAATGGCGAAATACATTTTGACGGCACGTTGATCAGCAGACTTTCCCCGGATGCCATAGTCAAGCTGGGCGTCTCCCAGGTTCCCGAAGGAAGGCAGATTTTTAAACCCCTTTCCGTTGAGGATAATCTTGAACTTGGCGCATATCTCCGCAGCGGGGCCGGAGAAAGAAGGAAAGACATAATGAAAGATAAGGACGCGGTCTATGCGCTATTCCCGCGCCTTGGGGAAAGACGCAAACAAATCGCGGGAACCCTATCGGGAGGTGAGCAACAGATGCTGGCTATAGGGCGGGCGCTCATGGCGAAACCGCGGCTGCTCCTGCTTGATGAGCCTGCGATGGGACTTGCTCCGCTGCTGGTGCAGGAGATATTTCGGGTCATCGAGGAGCTCCGCAGGGAGCAGGGAACTTCCATACTTCTCGTAGAACAGAACGCACGGGTAGCGCTGAGGGTTGCCGATCGGGGATATGTGCTGGAAACGGGCAAGGTAATTCTCGAAGAGACGGCATCGGAGCTTCTGGCGAATAAGGATGTGCAGAGGGCATATCTCGGAAAAGACAGAAAGGAAATCTGGGAACGTTAACGAAATAAACGTGAGGTGCTTATGAAAATTTGGGACGCCAAATATGAGTGTATGCCACGCGAAGAGCTGGAACAACTTCAGCTCGAAAGGCTGCAGGCAACTCTAAATAGAGTTTACAAAAATGTGACGTTCTATCGCAAGATGTTTGACGAGTTAGAGATTGTTCCTGAAAATATGCAGTCCCTTTCCGGGTTGGTTAATATCCCGTTTACCAGGAAGGAAAACTTGAGGATGAATTATCCCTACGGCATGTTTGCTGTTCCTCTTCGTGAAGTGGTGAGGGTGCATTCATCATCAGGAACAACTGAAAAACCTGTTGTCATTGGCTATACAAGAAATGACATCAAGGCGTGGACGAACCTCGTAGCCCGCGTTATGACTGCTGCCGGAGTTACCCGCGATGATATGGTGCAAATTACCTTTAGCTACGGTCTATATACGGGGGCCTTCGGGTTTCATTACGGGGCGGAGGCCATCGGGGCAAGCGTCATACCCACGGGCACAGGCAACACGGAAAAGCAGATAATGATCATGCAGGACTACAGAACATCAGTGCTTATTTCCACACCGACCTATGCGATAACACTGGCAGAGAGGATGGAGCGTATCGGCGTCGACCCGAAGAAGTTGGCATTGAAGGTCGGGCTATTTGGTGGAGAACCATTGTCGGAGGCCATGCGCGAAGAGATTGAATCGAGACTGGGCATCACTGCCACAGACAATTACGGTTTATCGGAAATTATCGGTCCGGGCGTGGCAGGCGAATGTGAATACAGATGCGGCATGCACATCTTTGAAGACGCCTTTATCCCGGAGATTATTGACCCCCTCACGGGTGAACAGCTGTCAGCCGGGAGCGTGGGGGAACTCGTTCTGACAACCCTCAAGAAAGAGGCTTTTCCCATGATCCGTTATCGCACGGGAGACATGACATCTCTTGAATATGGGCCATGCAGATGCGGGAGAACCATGGTGCGGATGAATAAGACAGCGGGACGATCAGACGATATGCTTATAATCAGGGGGGTTAACGTATTTCCTTCGCAGATAGAGTCCGTATTGGCCGCTATTGTGGGAACTGCGCCGCACTATCAGATTGTGGCGGATCGGAAAGGCGCCCGTGATTTGTTGGAGGTTCATTTTGAGGCTGCAGAAGGGACCTTCTTTGACGAAATGAAAAGGCAAAAAGCCTTCTTAGAGATGGTGGAAAAAAAAATAAGGTCCGTAATAGGGGTAAGCGCTACAGTGAAGCTGGTGCCGCCTAACACGATTGCCAGGCATGAAGGTAAGGCCGGGAGTGTTATAGATAGACGCAAGAAATAGGGCGGCGGAATTTATTCCGGACTCTTTATGATGCTGCCACACTAGTCTAAGAATAAAGATACGCTTACGGAAGAATGACGCTCTGCATCGCCTGCTTAGAATCGATAAATTATTGACTCGTCTCTCTTACCGCTTCAGACCGCAGCTCCATCACTTCGTTTCCACCGCTATCTTTTGAAATCCGGATATAGTCATGAAACCGGCCGGGTTTGAGCAAACTAATTGTAAGCTGAGACAGGGCGAATAGTTCCATAGAGAACGGCAGGTATCCGAAATAGCCGAGCAGGGGCATTTCAAAGATGTGGAGGAAGTTGAAGAAGGGTATATAATATATCCACTTCGGATATGAGTAAAAGTTCCACATCTCCCAGAAGAAACCGCATATGATACACCCGACCCACAAAGCTAGTAGCGGTTGCCAGTTGCCTACGGAAATGTAGTGGAGAAGTGTACGGTTCTTCAGCCAGAAATTCAGCGGTTCGAGCATTAAATAGATTGACAGCCAGACAAAACAAAAAAAGTAAATAGGCCAGATCAACATCAATAGCAGCATAATAAAGCCTGTAGCAAAGAGGGCAATTAATCTGGCTGGAGTTATTTCAAATCGGAGGTTGGATTTTATTCTGTTAATCCAGGTGAAGGTGCTGGCCAGCTCGGCCGTGCCGAATACTGCAGGCATGACCGTTGAGAAGCTCAGTGAAGAATACAGCAGAAACTCAGCATCGGTGAAGTATTGCTCGCCCAGGTAGTACCAGTTCTGCGTGCGCAGATTTATAATTTCAAAAAGCCACCATGCCGGCACTGAAATTAGAAAGAGCGCCGCATAGGCGCCGGGACTGCGGGTCAAGAGCGAATGGCCTTTCCGAGTGAAAACCATGGCGTCGACAGTGAGGCAGTATCCAAGCCACATGGGGAAAAAGCCCCACTGAGTGCGCAGTCCGGAAAGATACCAGTTCAGAATCCAGAATGTGATGGCCAGTCCGGAACCGAGCCACCCGTAAACTGGCCAGTTCCAAACACGTGATGTCAATTTCATATCCATTGCAACACCTGTTTGCAACTTGATACGAAGACGGAGAACAAAAAAAGAGAATAATTATGGTGAAAAGTTAACGCCACTATAAACCTCTAAGAATTTATCCAATTTAATCTTGCCTGTCAAGGTGTTCGCTCTTCTTTGAGTATTTGTTGAAAAAAAAGAAAAAGTGTAATAGATATTCAGTCCTGATCAATGTCCAAGAAAAGGGAGGAAGTCATAATGAAGGAAAGAAAGTCTGGTTGCGAGGGTGAGACTGATAAGAGAATTCTTACAAGGATGTTGCTTGATGGGGAGATTACAGAGAAGGATTTGCAATCCTACCTTAAGGAACTTCCCGACGTGTCCTCCTGTGCGGATGAGATAGAAATAGAGTAATCCGGCTTGTGGATGACGTTCTTGCACGGAAGGGCGATTATGCTCGCTGATTCGCATGCACATCTGGAGATGAAGGACTTCGACCGCGACAGGGCCGAAGTTATAAAAAGGGCTGAAGACGCGGGAGTTGACCTTATTGTAACGGTTGGCACGACCCTGGATGATTGCAGAAAGGCGGTTTCCATTGCCGGGAAGTATAAGAATGTGTATGCGGCGATTGGTATTCATCCCCATGATGTGAAGGAAATTGATGATGGGACTTACGATTCTCTCAAGAAGCTGGCAAAAATGGATAAAGTTGTGGCCTTCGGGGAAATCGGTCTTGATTTTTTCCGCAATCTGTCTCCCAGGGAGACGCAGATAAGGCGGTTCGGAGAACAGCTGGAGGTAGCCAGCGAGATTGGACTACCCGTAATCATACATGATCGTGACGCCCATAAGGAAACCGTAGACATGCTCGGAACGTGGAAGCGGAAGCAAAGAGGGGTCATCCACTGCTTTTCCGGTGACCAAAGGATGGCTGCGAAATGTCTCGATATGGGTTTTCTTATTTCTATACCGGGAGCTATTACTTTCGGGAAGTCAGAAAAGCTTCAGGAAGTGGTGAGATATATCCCAGTAACGAGTCTTCTGGTAGAGACAGATGCACCCTACATTACCCCTCATCCCAATAGGGGGAAAAGGAATGAACCTGCCTATGTTGTCCATACGGCAAGAAGGGTGGCGGAGATAAAGGGCCTGTCCCTTGAAGAATTGGCCAGTGTGACATATCAGAATACAAAGGATGTCTTTGGTATTGTATAGAGAGCCCAAGAATCGGTGGCAAAACATTAGATAATCTTTTTGACAAGTTCTCATATTAATCCCATGAATAAAGTCATATTAGTCGTTGCCGGTGGCGAGATCAGGGACCTGGCGTTCTTCCGGTCAAAGCTCTCCGAGTTGAAACCTGCCGAGATAATCTGTGCAGACAGCGGCGCCGGCTATCTTCGCGCAATCGGTATAATCCCGGATGTCATAATAGGCGATATGGATTCTCTGGCACCCGATGTGCTGGAGTACTTCAAGGAGCGGGGGAGCCGAATTATCAGATTTCCGGAGGGCAAGAACGAAACTGATACGCAACTGGCTTTGGAATATGCTTTTGGTATTGCCCCTGATGAAATCTATGTGTTCGGCGCCTTCGGAACCAGGATCGATCACACCCTTGCCAATGTATCACTCCTGGCTCTGGGCTTGAAAAAAGGCATACAAATTAAATTGATTGATGAATGGTGTGAGACTTTTATTGTGAGCCAGGAGTATGCCATTGAAGGTGAACCGGGGCAGACGGTATCTCTTCTCCCTCTTTCGGATATGGTAACGGGAATAACAATCGATGGATTTGAATATCCGCTTAAAGATGGAGCAATGGAAATCGGGACACCTTATGGGGTCAGCAATCGCTTAGTTGCCACGAGGGGTATCATTTCTGTTAAAACCGGTCATCTCCTTGTAATCAGATATTTCAGAGCGGGGGTCCTACCCTGAGGGGGCAAATGAAGTTAGTCCGGGTTTTAACCATCGCCGGTTCGGATTCCTGCGGTGGTGCAGGGATACAGGCGGATCTGAAGACGATCATGGCATTAGGCGGTTTGGGGATGAGCGTTATAACGGCCCTCACCGCTCAGAACACCTTTGGCATCCAGGATATTTATGAGATCTCGCCTGAATTTGTGGAGAAGCAGTTTGAATCTGTCATGACCGATGTGGGTATTGACGCTGCCAAAACGGGGATGCTGACGAATACCGGCATATTAAAGGCAGTTGCGAGAATGATCAGGAAATACGGCATTGAAAAGTTAGTCGTCGATCCCGTAATGGCGGCCAAGGGAGGGGAGGCATTGATAAGAGGCGAGGCGAGGGAGGCATTGATCAGAGAATTGATTCCACTGGCCTTCGTCGTTACTCCGAATATACCTGAGGCCGAGGTCTTAACTGAAATGCAAATAACCTCTACGTCCGACATGAAAAAAGCGGCGAAGGTAATTTACGGCTTTGGCGCGAAGAATGTGGTCATTAAAGGAGGACATCTGATAGGCGATGCCGTAGATATCCTCTTTGACGGCAAGAAATTTCGCCGATATTCCTCCGAGAGAATCGATAAGAAGGAAACGCATGGCACAGGGTGCACTTTTTCCTCTGCCATTGCTACTCTGCTGGCCAAAGGCCGAAGCGTATCCGAAGCAGTGGAAGGGGCAAAGGCCTATATAACTCAGGCCATAAAGACTTCATACAGTACCGGCACAGGATACAGATTGATTACGCATTTGTTTCCGGCTTCATCGGATGAATAAGAAGGCCATTCGCCTTTCAGCGTATCATGATAATGAACAGGGAAACTGATCTTTGTTAGTTAATAGTTCCGGAAAATTCAAAGCATCTCGCGATACGGCGGCAAGCATTGTTCATCGGTTGCGAGATGTTGGCCATGAAGCCTACTTCGTGGGTGGATGCGTGCGTGATCTCCTGCGCGGAGTGGAGTCTGGAGATTATGACATCGTTACCTCAGCGCGGCCTGAGGAGGTCTGTTCGCTATTTCCTCATACAGTGCCGGTGGGTATAAGTTTTGGCGTCGTGCTTGTGGTTGAGGGAGGCCACAGTTATGAAGTCGCCACATTTCGTGCCGAGAGTGGCTATGAAGATGGCCGTCGGCCGTCTCATGTCGAATTCACCAGCGCACATGGGGATGTGTGCCGCCGCGACTTCACCATCAACGCCCTGCTCATGGATCCGATGACGGGCGAGATCATTGATTATGTCGGCGGCAAGAAGGATATAGAGGACCGTGTAATCCGAACAATCGGGAATCCCGACAAGCGCTTCGCCGAGGATCATTTAAGGATGCTTCGGGCTGTCCGTTTTTCCGCCAACCTCGGATACGCTGTTGATCCGGATACTTCCCGTGCCATCAAACGACATGCTATCGAGATGAAATGTATCAGCGCGGAGCGCATCCGTGATGAACTGACGAAGCTCCTCACGCGCGGGGGGTCGCGTCGCGGAATGGAAATGATGGCGGAAACCGGTCTGCTTAAGGAAATTCTTCCCGAGATCGATTGCCTGCGCGGTATCGAACAGCCATCGGCATTCCACCCCGAAGGCGATGTCTGGGAACATACACTCCGGATGCTCGACCTGATGCCTGCGGGAGAAGGCGTGGAGAATGACTTGCGCCTTGCCTGGGGCATTCTCCTGCACGACATTGGCAAAGCCTGCACAGGTTCCGTAGATGCATCAGGCATTCACTTCTATGGCCATGTGCGTGAGGGGGAAAGGATTGCGGAGACATTGATGCGGCGCCTCAGGTTCTCCCGTGCAGACATGGAGACAATCCTTGCCATCATTCGTTTTCATATGCTCTTCATGAACGTCACGGATATGCGGCCGAACAGGTTAAAACGTTTCCTCAGGATGCCCGACTTCCAACTGCACCTTGAACTTCATCGCCTGGACTGCCTTGCGAGCCATGGGTTCCTTGATAATCATGACTTCTGCAGGAGCAAGCTTATGGAAATGGCGGATGGTGAGCTGCGTCCTCCGCGTTTACTCACCGGAGATGATCTTGTTGCCATGGGCTTTCCTCCGAGCCCTCTTTTTGGCGAGATCCTTGATGTTGTTGAGGATGCCCAGTTAGACGGGACGATATCGACGTCCGACGAGGCTCGCAGGCTGGTCATTGCTCGTTGGACGGATAAGTTGCCGCGATGACTTAAGACGTTTGAGAAATTGACTGACAAGTATTCCTATGCATGTGGAACAAACAGAATGTGCTCTAAGACTGCGATGCTACCTGAAAGTGACGGTAGCCCTTTTTTTAATTATCGTGCTTTTTGCAGGCTGTGCGGGACGGCGGGCATACAGTAATCGTCCGAAGGTTATAAAAAAGCCTCTCGCGCGTCTGGGCTATACCATTCAGGTTGGCGCCTTTTCCGATGTCGAAAATGCCGCCCGGCTGACTGACCAGCTCCAGGCCCGGGGTTTGGATGCCACCTATTTCGTGGCCCGCGCAGGGCTGTACAAGGTGCGGTTTGGCAACTATCCTTCAAAGGCCGTAGCCCGCCAAAAGGCCGAAAGCCTTAAGTCGTCCGGGGTGATTGATGAATTCTATATTGTCAACCCCGATGAATATGCTGTTGCCAAACAACAAAAGTATGGCGACATGTATATCAGGGAGGAGCTTATGAAGACGGCAGAGAGCTTTGTCGGCGTTCCATATCTGTGGGGCGGCTCTTCGCCAAATACCGGCTTTGATTGCAGCGGTTTATCAATGACCGTGTATCAGTTAAACGGTCTCGATCTTCCCCGTTCATCCAANNAAAGACAAGGTCGCGCACGTGGGCATATATGTCGGAGACGGCCGATTTATCCATGCGCCGGGCAGAGGTAAAAATATTCGCGTGGATTACTTATCGAGAAGCTTTTACAAAAAAAGGTATCTCGGGGGGAGGACATATATATGAGTTTGCTGAGAGCCTCGCGATAGGGATTCACGGTGTCTCAATATCTTCTTCCGTATCTGGCTATTTGATAAGATGCAGGGGAAGATATCACGGGGGATGCTGTTGATGCCAATCTGTCAAGGCAGGGGAAACGTATCGCTTTACCGTAAAAATTGATGTAAGAATCAGAGGAAAAGGAGTAACGTGAATATTAATAATCTAATGGTCACCGGCGGCTGCGGATTTATCGGCAGTAACTTCATCCATTATATGCTGAAGGAAACAGGATTCGCGGGTAGAATAATTAATGTCGATAAGCTGACCTATGCGGGTAATCCTGAAAATCTCAGAGGCATAGAAGAACAATTTGGCGGCAGGTACATCTTTCAGAAGATGGACATCTGCAATACCGATGGGATGGAAAAAATCTTCGGTGATTATGATATTGATGCCGTCTGTCATTTCGCGGCAGAATCTCACGTCGACAGGTCGATCAAAAGGCCGGAGAGTTTCATCTACACAAATATTATTGGAACTTTTAATCTCCTTGAGATTGCCAGGGCCAGGGCGGATAGATTTGTGCTCTTTCATCACGTTAGCACTGACGAGGTGTTTGGCAGCCTCGGCAAGGCTGGATATTTTACGGAGGAGACTCCCTACCGGCCTAACAGTCCCTACTCAGCAACGAAAGCGGCCTCAGACCACCTGGTCCGTGCCTATCATGAAACCTACGGCCTCCCTGTTGTCATTACCAATTGTTCCAACAATTATGGGCCGTACCAGTTTCCGGAGAAACTCATCCCCCTTGTCATCTTCAATGCTGTTGAGGGTAAGCCTCTTCCCGTCTATGGAGATGGCAGGAATGTCCGTGACTGGCTGTATGTCAAAGATCACTGTGAGGCCATCTGGACAATCATGCAGTCCGGCGAAAGGGGAGGAACGTTTAATATAGGCGGCAATTCAGAGATGGAAAACATCGTCATTGTGGAAATGATCTGCGATATTCTCGATGAGATACTTCCTTCCCCTGACGGGATGTCGAGGAGAAAGCTTATCACTTTTGTGAAAGACAGACCGGGACACGACCGCAGGTATGCCATTGACTTTAGCAAACTGCAAAAGGAACTTAGCTGGGCTCCGCGGGAATCTTTTGCATCGGGTATCAGGAAAACGATAACATGGTACCTTGAGAACAGAGCATGGATTGAGAACATCAGGAGCGGCGAATACCAGACGTGGATTAACGAGCATTACGGAGAAGATTCCAAATAAGAAGGGGACCTGCATGGAAACACGGGCATGGAGTCCTGATAAACTGCT
>PLLV01000174.1 GCA_003142295.1 Syntrophaceae bacterium | reverse complement strand
GCTGTAAAAGAGGTCGGCCAACCACTTGTTGATCCCCGTACCGACGATCATCCCGAAGATCACGGCGTAGAAGGGGAACTGGATCAGAACGCCGCCCGTTGCGGGAACCGCCTGGGCCACGGCCTTGAGGAACCGTTTCGGCCGCCAGTGGAGAAGCATACCCACGGTGATGAAAATCAGGTTGTAGTTATTGAGGTCCAGAGCCGCGATGGGCCCCCTGGGATCCTTGCTGAAGAGGTCTATCAGGTACCAACAAAGAAGACCTGCCACGAGGATGATCAGCAGAGGGCTGTATTCAAGCCACTCTCCCGGTTTCTGCCGCGGCTCGATGCTCGTATCGATCTGTTCAAATTTCAGGTTGAAGTAATCCACTGTTTTGGCGCGCTCGGGTTTCGGAGCCGAGAAGTAGGCAATGGGTACCGAAACCGCAATGAGGGCGACTATCATCCAGAAATTCCCCCAGATGAAAAGCGTCTGAGTCAGGGGGATCAATCCGCTGATCTCAAAGAGTTTAGGCGGAATTGACCCCTTTGTGGCCATCATGAGGGGCGCCGAGGAGGAAAGACCGAGAGCCCAGATGGCGCCCAACCCGAGGTAGGCTGCGGCCCCTGCGGCCCGGTAGTCCATTCCCTTAACCCTTCTCGTCAATTCGCGGACCAAAAGGCCGCTGAAGATGAGGCTTAACCCCCAGGAGATCAGTGAGGTCACCAGAGACAAGAAGGCAACAAAGGCGATGGCTCCCCTTCCCGTCTTGGGGATTCCGGCCACCTTCTGGATCAGCCAGTAAACGGCGGGAGTAGAGGCAAGCACATATCCGCCGATGATAATGAACGCCATCTGCATGGTAAAGGGTATCAGTACCCAGAATGCCTTGCCGCCCTCGGTCGCGAGTTTGACCGGGCTTTCACCGATGAGAAGACCAAAGACATAAACGATAACAATACCCACAAGGGCAAATACCCACGCGTCGGGAAACCATTTCTCGCTCCACGCCGCAAGCCCCAGGCCGAAGCGCTCAAGAAGCCCTTCTTGCGTCTTGCCAGCGTCCGAATTTTTCTTTTCTGCCATTTTTCATCCTCCTTTCATAAAAATACACTCTTAAAGTATCACCGATAGAAACAATCATTTACGTAAGATACCTGCACAAAAATAAGAAATGATAAAACAGAACTCAATACTATATTACGGCATCACCTCACTTTTTACGATCGCTGATGACCCTTGAAAAAATAAAAAACCCCGTCCTCTAAAAAAACGGGGTATCCAAAGGCAATCCACTCATAGTTCTTTCCTCGCGGTTCCCATAGAACCGCTAACCGGGCAAGTACTTGAAGAACCCATACCAAAATAAACATTAAACTTCAACCTTTTTTGTCGCTTCTGTAAATCAGAGAGCGTGCAGTCGCTCAACTGTAATATTCCTTGAAGATCGAAGATGCTCAACCTATAGAATAGGGTTTTTCTCCGGAGGTCGCCTTTCCGGCACATACACGTGTGGAATCTTATCTTCGTTCCATTCCTTCGAGACATAGAGATTGCAGTAGCAGCTTCCATATTCTTCCACATCGGGTGCACGATAGACACAGGGGCAGATAATGTCTTTATCTTTTTCTCGGTCTCCTGATGCCAGCCGGCAAGGACATGACATGTAGCCGTGACGCTCTTTGTTCGTGAGGAGCCCTCTTAAGATATCAAGCACCCATTCCTTATCCCTGCTAAAAAAATAGCCCTTGGGTTCCTGCATTTTCCTCAACATCTGGTAAAGCTCTTCTACTTCCATTATAGCCCCAGTGCCTTTCTGATCTTCGTCTCATCAAATCCCACAATGACTTTGTCTCCGATGACAAGCGTGGGAAATGTGCATTGCGGATTTAATTTTCTGACGTCCTCTAAAATTATTTTCTTCTCCTCGTTAGAAAGCAAATCTACATCCGTGAATTCGTATTGCACGTGACATTCGTCGAGCAATTTTTTCGTTGACTTGCAGTGGCTGCACGTACTTAACGTATACATTTTGACAGATGGCTGCATATATGACCTCCCTTCTCATCATTCTATGATTATATATCATACCATTAAACCATCATGACTTTCTTAGCAAGCACTTCGTTCCGTGAGAACCTATCGTGATTGAGATAAACACATGATGACAGCCCCAACAGGACATTCCTTGGCACAGAAGCCGCATCCGATGCAGGCCTTCTCATTCGCCATATAAGGGCGTCCGTGGGAATCACCGGAAATTGACGCGTCAGACAGGTCAAGACAGTGGACAGGACAGGCATCGATGCAGATCCTGCAGGACATACAGGTCATTCTATCGAATTACAGAGTGAACATTTTTTTAACGCTCTCACTTTGTCAGTCCATGCGGAGCACCTTTGCCCCGCGGATTCGCGCCTCCTTAAGTTCAACCAGGGCATTGTTGGCCTCTTCCAATGAAAATTCCTGCACCTCCGGTTTGATCGGAATCTCTGCCGCCAGCAGGAGGAATTCACTGATGTCCCTCCGAGCCACATTAGCCACACTCTTGATTTCCTTCTCGAGCCAGAGGTGTGTCGGGTAATTAAGTTTCAGAAGGTAGTCCTTGTCGGTCTCTTCTTTCCTGATGGCGTTGATGACCAGTCTTCCGCCGCTCTCCAGGTTCTTCATGGCCTCGACTATCGGTTTCCACGCCGGCGTGGTGTCGATTATGGCATGGAGTTTTTCCGGCGGTTCGTCTTCCGTATTCCCCGCCCACACAGCCCCCAGTCCCCGGGCGAAGTCCTGCTCTTTTCGGCTCCGGGCAAAAACAGAGACCCTGGAATTCGGATATATATGGCGTACCATCTTGAGAACCAGATGTGCCGAGGCCCCGAAGCCCGTAAGTCCCAGGTTCTGCCCATTTTTCAGGTTGGTCAACCGCAGGGACCGGTAGCCGATGGCGCCCGCGCACAGAAGGGGCGCCGCTTCCACATCAGAAAAGACATCAGGGATAGGATACGCAAAATCCTCCGGCACTGTCATGAACCGGGCATACCCTCCGTTGGCATCCCTGCCCGTAGCCATGAATTCCTCACAGACATTTTCATTCCCTTCAAGACATGCACCGCAATGGCCGCAGGCGGAAAAGATCCAGCCGACACCGACCCGCTCGCTCGTGCAGAACTTCGTCACCCTTTTCCCTATTGCTGCCACTCTGCCCACCACCTGGTGTCCCGGAATAATGGGAAGTGCCGGCGGCGGTGTTCGTCCCTCGATTTCATCCAGCTCCGTATGGCAGACCCCGCAGGCAGAAACCTTAATGAGGATTTCCTTCTCACCCGGCACGGGCTCCGGCATATCGATCAGTTGCAATGGTGTTCTGTTCTCGCGGATATTGGAAATGCTCTTCAAGACCATTGCTTTCATTTTTTCCTGCTCTCCTCGTTAGCCATTATGCCTCCACATCTTGCTTTAAATCAATATGAAATAATGCTCTCGGCTTACTTAGTTTCAATAATTTTAATTAGTTGACAATATAGACAATATTCTGCATATTTGCAATCATGCTTCAATAGAAGCAGTAATATAAAGCCATAAATCAGCCGTCGACTTCATATTGTTCATCTGTAACTTACACCATTTCTCTCGGGAGGCGTTTATATCCACGAGGAAAGTCTTTTGCCGAGGAAAACAGGGGGAGCGCATAATTAAAGAGCGGACACGATAAGGTTGCGCCGCTGACAGCTCGTAAAAAGCGTGGCGGAAATTATAGGAATGCTCTGATAAATGCGCCGACTTCAGGCGCCATAATGATGTATATAGGAGAACGAATGAAAAGAGGATTAATTTTAATCGATATCCAGAATGATTACTTCCCCGGCGGGAACATGGAACTTGTTGGAATGGAACAAGCGGCGGAGAATGCAGGATTATTGCTTAAGGAGTTCAGGAAAAGGGCATTCCCTGTCTTTCATATTCAGCATATTTCAAAACGCCCGGGAGCGACATTCTTTCTGCCTAACACAAAGGGCGCTGAAATTCACAAATACGTAGCCCCTCAGTCCGGTGAAGCAATAATTGAAAAATACTTTCCCAATGCATTCAGAGACACTGATCTATTGAATATCCTCAAAAGATCAGAGGTGGATGAAGTGGTAATTTGCGGGGCCATGACCCATATGTGCGTTGACGCGACAATACGCGCGGCATTTGATTTGGGATTCCGATGCACTGTTATTGAAGATGCCTGTGCCACCCGCAATCTCGAATATAAAGGCACAATGGTAGAGGCAGGCAAAGTTCAGGCAGCATTTATGGCTGCCTTAGCTGTGCCTTATGCAAGAGTCATATCCGCGAAAGACCTTATCGGTAAATTGGCATGATATAATGTTCAGCCGCTACTCGGACATGTTTGATTGCTGATGACCTGCCGCCGGCGCAAAGGTGAGAAATATGAATCTCAAATTAATATTAATCCTTATCCTCGTAAGTCTCGTCGTCATATTCATAACCCAAAATGCCACAGTAGTTGATGTTAGATTCCTATTCTGGAATGTCTCGATGTCCCGTGCACTGCTGATATTTTTTCTATTGATTATCGGCATTGCTCTTGGGTGGTTTTTACATAGTTACTTTTCTTTCCGGAAATCATAAGGATGAGTCAGCCGGAGATGTCTGATCCTCAATTTTGTTGAACGACATATTTTCTCGTTTTATCTTCTTGATTTTTGTGGTAGTTAATGCATCTAAATATCCTGCCTTTTTTGATACTGCCCAAACACGTTCCATTACTTAACTAAAATAAGGAGTCTCACTAATGAAAGGTACGAAAATCAATCTCCATGACCGTCTTCGCACCCTGGCTCAGAATCTTTGGTGGACTTGGCATCCGGAGGTCATCAGCCTCTTCACTGACCTGGACCCGCATCTTTGGCGGCAGGTTGACCATAACCCGATAGCATTTCTCAATCAGATCACACCGGAGCAAATTGAGGAGAGGGCCTCTGAGCTTGTACTGCATAGCCGGATAAACTACGCCTTCCGGCGGCTGAATGAATATACCGAAAAGGATAAGACATGGGGAATGATGCACTGCGGAAATTTAAACAATCGGCCGGTTGTCTATTTCTCCGCAGAGTTCGGAATACATGAATCGCTGCCGATTTACTCCGGCGGATTAGGCATCCTCTCAGGGGACCACCTGAAAAGCGCCTCTGATCTTGGAGTTCCTTTGATTGGAATCGGGCTTCTATACCAGCAAGGTTATTTTAATCAGAGCCTGAACAAAGATGGCTGGCAGGAAGAAAACTACGTGAACCTTAATATCAACAATTTGCCGTTGCAGCCGGTCCTTGATGCGAGCGGGCAGCCATTACTTGTACGAGTTGATACCCGGAGCGGTCCCCTCAGTGCCCGGGTCTGGCTGGTTCAGGTGGGTCGGATTCGCCTGTTACTGCTCGATTCCAATGTCGACTGTAATACAGCCCAGGATTGCCAATTGACATCCCGCCTCTATGGCGGAGACGACAGGCTGCGTATTAGACAGGAGCTGCTGCTGGGAATTGGCGGTGTGCGTATCCTGCAGGCGTTGAATATTATCCCCGGAGTGCTGCACTTAAATGAGGGGCACAGCGCCTTTGCCATCCTCGAAGAGAGCCGCCGAATTATGGATTACGACCAGATTCCATTTCACCGCGCTCACCGGCGCGTCACTCTGCGCACGGTTTTTACCACACATACCCCCGTACCGGCAGGCCATGACCGATTCCCCCCTGATCTGGTAGAAGAACATCTCGGCATATTCAGAGAAAACCTGGGACTGTCACATGACGATTTCATGGCCCTGGGAAGGATTAATCCGTACGACAGGTCGGAACCGTTTTGCATGACAGTCCTGGCTTTGAAATCTTCATGCCGGGCGAATGGCGTATCTGCAATTCATGGGACTGTCAGCCGCCTGATGTGGCATTCCCTGTGGCCGCAGCGGCCCGAGTCAGAAGTTCCTATCGGTCACATTACCAACGGGGTGCATGTATTGTCATGGCTGGCACCCCAGATGTACCAGTTGTTTGAGACACGCCTTGGGCAAGATTGGCCCACGCGCATGGTGCACCCGGACATCTGGGAACAAATATCCGAGATTGACGATGGAGAGATGTGGGAGACACACCAGAGTCTGAAGATGCGCCTCATTCGCTTCGTCCGTAGACGCCTACAATTACAGTCAGAACGTCAGGGCCATCGAGAAACACTAAAACAGATCGATCAGTTTCTTGATCCGGATGTTCTGACAATTGGTTGCGCCCGCAGGTTCGCAACCTATAAGCGGGGAGACCTGATTTTATCCCAGGCCGAGCGTTTGGCCAAGCTGGTTGAGGACACCAATCGGCCGATCCAGATTATTTTTGCCGGAAAGGCCCACCCACGGGACGACGAGGGCAAGCGCGTGTTGCAAAGAATTGCCCAGTACAGCTATAGCCCCGCCAGCAGGATGAGGGTCGTCTTTGTTGAAAACTATGATTACAACTTAGCCCGCCACCTCGTGCAGGGAGTAGATGTATGGCTGAACAATCCGCGGAGGCCGTTAGAAGCGTGCGGCACCAGCGGCCAGAAGGTAGTCCTAAACGGGGGTCTAAACCTTTCGGTCCTCGATGGCTGGTGGAATGAAGCATACGACGGCAGAAATGGTTTTGCCATCGGTCATGGCGGTATGCATAACGACCCCAATGTACAGTACCTGAGGGATGCTAACTATCTTTATGAAACACTCGAAAAAGAGGTTATTCCACTCTATTATGAGAGGGACGCAGGAGGAATTCCGCATCTTTGGGTGCAAAGAATGAAGCATGCCATGAAGAGTCTCGGTTGGCGCTTCAGCGCAGATCGTATGGTCATAGATTATGCCGAACGGTTTTATCTGCCTGCGGCAAGCGCTATCTCAACAGTAGCTGGGTAGTGTAACTGCAAGACCTTCCACAGTCGCAGTTATTAAAAACAACAGGCCATGGATACTTTCACCGCACACTATTGGAGGGAGAGGCTGAAAAATTGCGGGGAGGCGCTCCAGGCAAACGCATTCGAGGCCTTTGTCGCTGAAGATAAGGCTCAGGCAAGAAAAATCGTACTTCAAGAAATCTTTCCGCGCACCGGCGCGAAGAGCGCATCCTGGGGAGATTCAATGACTCTCCACGCGACGGGAATTCTCGACGCTCTGATGAACTATCCCGACCTTTCCATCGTGAAAACCTTTGAGGCAGGAATTCCACGCGCGGAAATCATCGAACGCAGGCGCCGGGCGCTGCTCGTCGATCTCTTCATCACCGGTACGAATGCCATAACCGAATGCGGTAAGCTTGTAAACCTGGATATGGTGGGAAACCGCGTAGCGGCTATAGCATTCGGTCCGAAAACCGTGGTCATACTCGTCGGGCGAAATAAGATAGTTCCCGACATCGCCGGCGCCATGTCGCGCATCAGGGACTATGCCGCGCCCATAAATGCTATACGCCACGAATTCAAAACCCCGTGCGTCGCAACTTCCCGATGCGCGGACTGCAAAAGCCCTCAAAGACTCTGCAACACGTGGACGATCACCGAAAAGTCTTTTCCGAAAGGGAGGATCAAGGTTGTCCTGATCAACGAAGACCTGGGCCTTTAAAAATCACATGGCGACAAAAGCTAAACCCCGGAACATCGTGCCCGCCTCCTACGAACGGATACACGTGGAATGCTACAGCGGCTATAAGGCCAACGAACGCCCCGTGGCCTTTACCTATCAGGGACGCCGCAGGGAAGTGGAGGAAATCATCGACCGCTGGTATGAAGGAGGAGTCGATCCGGGCAGGCCGGCAATTGATTATTTCAAGATAAGAACCACCGACGGCCAGGTTTTCATCCTCCGGTATCTTTCCCTCTTCGACGCCTGGTCCATCCGCACCTAACGCTTACCGTTCTCACCCGCCTCTCCAAATCAAGATGTTTCACTTCGCTCGACATGGCAGCCAGATTGGTTCAAGTCTCTGTCTTGAACAAACCTGTATTTCATATAGTATTAAGAAGATTTAACGATTTCGAGAATTTTATCCACGTTGAAAACCCGCTTTTCCCGGCGCATCATACAGAGCGCCTCCAGGCCGATAAAGGGGTGACCGTTGTATTCCATGTCGCCGACGACAAGGGGCATGATGAGGCGGCGGGTCTTTTCGTCCTTTGCCTTCAGGTACACAATTTCCAGGGTCTGTTTTTTTGTGATAGCCTTTTCAAGGAACTGAATTTTCTTTTCCCTGGGCAACTGCCGGGCAGCCAGGTCGTACTGGCAGCTTGTCAGGAATTTCACCACCCGCCAGTCCATGAGGATATGATTTTTTCTTATCGGCTTCATCAGGACAATACCATCCAGGGTAGTGCAGCGGGACAGGGCCACATACATCTGACCGTGAGCGAAGGTGCCTTTTCCCACATCAATAATGGCCCTTTCAAAGGTCTTTCCCTGGCTTTTGTGGATCGTGACGGCAAAGGCAAGCCTTACGGGAAACTGGGTAAACGAACCTACAGATTTGGAGGTAAGCTCACCGTTCTTAAGATAAAAATGAAAAATCTCCCAGGTGTAGGGAGTAATTTCCACTTTCTTGCCGTTATCCAGTCTGGCCAGTATTACATCCTGCCCCTCTTCGTCCTTTTTGATGCCCATCATTTTTCCCACAGTTCCGTTCACCCATCGTCCGGATGAATCGTTATTGAGAAGCATGATCTGGGCACCCTTCTTGAGTTTGAGCTCTAAAGCCGTTGGCAGGTATTGCTTGCCAAAATCACCTTCAATGATGCCACAGACCGACCGGGCCCTGCCGGGCAATTTTGCAAGCTGCTCCTCATTCAGACGATCGGCCAGCTCGTTTGTGGTGGTGAGATAAATGTAAAAATCGTCGGGTGGGGCTGCGAAGTTGGGAGCGAAACGTTGATTGAGCAGGACCAGATCATTATCGGTAACGGTGCGGTTGCGGATGGCATTCAGGAGGCGGATAAAATCATCGTCCTTCTGACGGTAGATCTTTTCCAGTTCAACGAATTCCCAATCCAAATCCTGAAAGACTTTAGCACTGAAAAAGTAGGGAGTCGCGTAATGTTCCCGGAAAATTTCCCTTTCATGACCCGTCACGACCGGCGGAAGCTGATAGAGGTCACCGATAAAAATCATCTGGACGCCGCCAAACGGAAGTTTCTCGTCAGGACCATTGAGACGGAGGAATTTGTCCACACAGTCTAAAATATCCGCACGCACCATGGAGACCTCATCGATGACAATAGTCTTCAGCTTTCTATAAATATTCTTTTTCTCGTCACGAATTTTTTTACGGATAGCCAAAAGAGTCACATCGGGCTTGAAACCGAAGAAAGAATGAATGGTCTGACCGCCAACATTGACAGCGGCTACACCCGTTGGGGCCAAGATAACGGCCTTCTTGCCCGTATGTTCGCAGAAATAATTAAGCAGGGTGGATTTCCCCGTACCAGCCCGGCCTGTGACGAAAACGTTCTTCTGTGTCTGTTCCATAAGCTCCAAGGCACGTTGGAATTGGGGATTAAAATCCAGAGTAGTCATATCAGAGGCTTTTCTTGCTTTCATAGAGAGAAACCCTTCACGGGATACCTTCATTGATTGTAGAGACGGCACTCATTTGTCCAGAGGGCTTTCGACGGAAACAGCCAGAACCAACCCCACTCTTTGCCTGCGTTGCGATATTTCTTTTCAAGTGCGCCCGGGAGATATACACTGTTCAGGTTCTTTTTACGGTCCTCATCATATAAATTTTTGATATCGGCAATATGCCGACTTTTCACCCTGTTTTCAATGGGTTTTTGAGAATATTTTCATCTTTTTTCGTTGACTTTCACACCTTGTTTGCTATTTTGTAGGATGAAGTCAAGAAATACCATGCCAACAAATGAGAAAAAACATGAAACAAGTCTATCCATCGAAGAGGGACGGCTGGATCGTCATCCTGCTCTGGGCGGGAGTGGCAGTTATGCTTTTCGCTGCCAGGAATCTTTGGAGGGCGCCGGCACCATTCGCGTTTCGCTTGCTGATCTCCGTTCTGTTGATTTTTGTTGCCGCCTTCGTACTATGGACGCTGTATGGAACACGTTACACACTCACGGAAAGCACCCTCATCGTTCAGTCGGGGCCGTTTCGCTGGGTCATTGACCTGGAGGCAATCACGGAAGTTTTCCCTACACGCAACCCCCTTTCAAGCCCTGCGTGTTCGCTGGACCGGCTTCACATCCGTTATGGCAAAAGTCGTCTTGGAATGATGATATCGCCGCAAAACAAGGCGGGATTTCTTCGGGACCTCATGGTACGGTCTCCCGGTCTTAAGTTGAATGGAAATCGGGTCTTGAGGGATAAACCGTGAATGGCCGTGGCAGAGCCGCAGGATACATCTAACTCGTAGCTGCAATCAAAGAGGAAATGGACATTGGCACGCAAGTTCGATATGCAGGTGCACAAGATCAAGGCGGCGGTTCTGCGGATGAGGGGCGGTCCTTTAAAGATCGAATCCCTCGAGATGGAAGGTCCACGGGATGACGAGGTGCTGGTGCGCATCGTCGCCTCCGGCATCTGCCATACTGATATAGACTTCTGCGACTACTGGGAGGAATCGGACGGGCCTGTAGTGCTGGGTCATGAAGGGGCGGGCGTGGTGGAGCAAGTCGGCAGGCGCGTGAAGGGTTTCAGGCGCGGCGATCATGTTGTGCTCTCCTACCAGTCCTGCGGCCGCTGTCGCCAATGCCGGAGCGGACATCCCACGGATTGTGAGCGCTTCTATGAGGCGAACTTCGGTTTCAAACGCCTGGACGGCAGCAATGCTCTGCAACGGAGCGGTGTGCGCGGGCACTTCTTCGGTCAGTCATCATTTGCCACCCACGCGCTTGCGACGGAACGCAATCTCGTCAAGGTTCCCAAAAAACTAATTCTGGATGTTATGGCTCCGCTGGGTTGCGGTCTGCAGACAGGAGCCGGCACCGTGATGAACTCGTTGAAGGTCGCGAAAGGGTCAAGCATCGCCATTTTCGGTACGGGAGCGGTCGGCCTGGCGGCGGTCATGACGGCCCGCATTGTGGGCGCCAACCCGATCATAGGCGTCGACATCAGACCGAAGCGGCTTAAACTTGCCCTAGAACTGGGCGCCACCTATGTGATTGACAATCGTCGTGATAAAGTCGCCTCCTGCATCACCGATATCACGGGGAGTGGCGTTGATTATGTGGTGGAAACCACTGCCAGCGGCAAGATGCACAGCCTCGCCATCGACGTGTTGAATCCCCATGGCACTGTGGCGCTCCTTACCGGCGAGAGCGGCGCTGCCCTGCCGGAAGGACGGAGAACCATCGGCATAATCCAGGGCGACGCCGTGCCGCAGCGCTTTATCCCCAAACTCATCGCACTGCACCGGGCAGGAAAGTTTCCTTTTGACCGCCTCGTGAAGTTCTATGACTTCAGCGAGATCAATAAGGCCATCGCCGATGCGAAGTCAGGAGACACCATCAAGCCCGTGCTGCGGATCAGCGAGTTGCCAGGCAGCCGAAGTAACGGAGGCACCAATTAGATGAAGACATTCTTTAAGGCCGCTCTTGAAAAAGGCACCGTAGCCACATCGGCGAATATTGCCTTGCTTGTTGGAACAATCCTCGCACTGATCAACTATCGTGACCGGATCTTTCTGCACACCGACATGCGCGCCCTGGACCGGGTCAAGCTCGCAGTTACATATTGTGTCCCGTATTGCGTTGCCACGTACGGCGCCGCCAGGTACGCCACAAGGCATGCCAGGGACAGCGGAGGCAACACAACTGCAGATTCAACCTGACCTATCATTGCGGCGCAATGCGGACTCGCTGGCTCTAATTAAAGGTCGGACGGCCGACCACCGCCATGGCTAACGCCCGGAGATTCCACTGTTCGTTTCTGATTTCTGTTTAGCGGCTGGAAAAAAGAAGAGGGGGAAATAACCCACCCGGCTTCGCCCGTTTCTCAGCATCGCCTTCGTAAAAAACATGCTCAAGAAAAAGGCCAGAAGGTGGAGCCGTGTGTTTTGCCGGCAGGTCGGATGGTTGTTCGAGCATTGCTTCAACATCTTGCAGCGTCAGGTTTCCTCTCCCCACTTCCACCAAAATTCCTGCCATTCTCCGGACCATTTTCCAGAGGAAGTGGGAACCGACAAATCTTAGTATGATCAAGTCATCCACCTCTTTTACCTCTACTGTGTCAAGTTTCACTTTCGTTGATGAGTCTTTATCCATCCTCTTATCCGCAAAAGACACGAAGTCATGGAAACCCTGAAAGATATGACCGGCGGTCTGCATTTTTTTGACATCCAACTTGTCTCGAACCCACCAGACATACCTTTTCCCAAAGGCCGTACGGTGTTTCGAAATTATATAGATATAGCTTCTGCCTACAGCATAATGGCGGGCGTGAAAGCTGACGGGGACTTCCTCAACATCGAGGATATTGATATTGGAGGGAAGCAGGTCATTCAGGCCTTCCAGTATCTTTCGCAGTGGCACTGTCTTTGTTGTTCCCACATGGGCAACCTGGGCAAGGGCATGCACTCCCGCATCGGTGCGGCCTGCACCCTGAATTTCCACCTGTTCTCCGAATAGTTTTCCCGCTGCAAGAATCAGCGTGTCCTGAACGCTCCTGGCATTCTTCTGCGACTGCCAGCCTCTGTAGCTGGTTCCATCGTACTCAAGGGTAATTTTATACTTATGCATTATTCACAAAGAAATCCCGCTGGCTGCTTATCACAAGGGAGAATGAAGGGGGAGACTTCAAAATCCCACCTACGCCGCCCCTCTAAAAACTGGAATGACAGTCATTATGTATTTTCCTTATAATGACTGATCGGATATTTTTTCAAGAATTTAGACTGCCATAAATGTCGCTATTTCTTTGCATCACCGACTGCCTCAAGGATGATTCTGCAGTCAGCAACTGTAGCGCCCTTCCCTTCCTCGTGAACCATGAGCGGATTTATATCCATTTCCTTGATTTCCGGATGATTGACAACCATATTCGATAGACTTATAACTGCTTTCTCAATTGCTTCGATGTCAGCTCGCGGCCGCCCTCTAAATCCTGTGAGGAGTTTGTATCCCTTGATCTCTTGAACCATCCTGTGAGTCTCATTTCTAAGAATAGGAGCGAGACGAAACACCACATCCTGGAAAAGCTCGACAAATACTCCTCCGAGACCGAACATAAGCAAAGGGCCTAAAGGAGTCCGGTTCATACCGAGTATCAGTTCTTCCCCCTGCATGGCCATCTTTTGCACCATGACGCCATCAATTACAGCATCAGGCTTAAACTTCTTTGCATTCTCAATGATTTCACGGAAGGCTTTTCTTGCGTCATCTTTGTTCTTGATTCCCACGACCACCCCTTTTGCATCCGTTTTGTGGAGAATCTGCGCGGAAGCGATCTTCATGACTACCGGAAAGGTCATGCCTTCTCCAATATCAGCAGCCTCATCCACATTTTTCGCAAGTTGAGAAGGCAGAAGACTAAATCCGTAACATTTCATGAGCTCGACGCTGTCCATTTCTCCCAGTTGCACTTTTCCCTGAGCAAGACATCGGGCAATCACATCGGCCGCCTTGTCTTTGTCGTGCGTCATGGTAAACTGCGGAAGATGATCCCTGTTTAGCCAACTGGAGTATCGGTAAAGTACTCCGAAAGCCTTCGCTGCGTTCTCTGGAAACCTGTAAACCGGATAACCGTTCTCCTGCAGATATTTCACGCCGGCAGAAACATCGACAATCCCCATGAAGCAGCATATGATTGGTTTTTGAGCTCCTCTCGCAACACGAACAATGGCCTGAGCAGTACCGAGGGCATCTGTCATGGATTGGGGAGTCAAGATAACAAGGGCGCCATCGACTCCTTTGTCCTTTATTACCGCTCTTAAGGCATGCTCGTAACGTTCGGAAGGGGCATCCCCGATGATATCAACAGGGTTGTGGATGTTTGCTGTCAAGGGAAGATGGCTTGCCAGATCATCAATCGTTCCCTGCTCAAATCTGGCAAGCAGGAGGTCGGATGAAACCGTCACGTCCGTTGCCAGGATTCCCGGCCCGCCGGCATTGGTGACAATGGCGACGCGATTTCCTTTTGGCAGGACTCTCGTCCTTTTTCCCAGCTTGCTCTCCTGCTTGTAGGCAAACACATTTGCATAGTCAAAAAGCTCGTCAATGGAATCTGCCCGGATGAGACCTGCCTGCTTGAAGATGGCATCGTATACAGCCTCCGTTCCGGCTAAAGCGCCTGTATGAGAAGCTGCCGCCGCGGCGCCTGCTTTTGTCCTTCCTGACTTTATGGCCAAAACTGGAGTGGGTCTCGCCCCTGAGGTAATCTCCTTTACGGTTGATACGAATTCTACACCCTTCCTCAGTTCTTCCATATAAAGCATGACGACCGCCGTATCCTGATCCTCGTGAAAGAACTGCAAGAGATCCAGTTCATCCACATCGGCCTTGTTGCCTATGGAGATGAATTTTGAAAAACCGATGTCCCTGTCTGCGGCAAAATCGAGAACCGCCGTACACAGCGCACCACTCTGAGAAATAAAAGAAATATGGCCCGGCGACGGCATGCGAGCGGAGAAACTGGCGTTTAAGCTGACGGTGGGTATAGGATTGATCACACCGAGACAGTTGGGCCCAACGAGTCTAACCCCCGCTTCTCTGCACATGGCCACAATCCTGTTTTCGATTTCAAGCCCTTCACCGCCGACTTCTCTAAAACCGGCAGAAACAATTACAAATCCTTTTATCCCTTTTTTGATACCCTCTTCTATTGCGGTAAGAGAAGCCTGGGGAGTGAGAATGATTATGCCGAGATCCACTTTATCCGGTATTTCTGTAATCGAAGGATAGGCCTTGACACTGAGAATCGACTTGGCCTTGGGATTAACAGGATACAGAGTGCCCTGGTAGTGGCCGCTCAGTATGTTGGCAAAGATGTCATGCCCCACTTTTCCCGGTGTGTTTGAGGCTCCTATGATAGCAACAGATTCCGGCGAAAAAATAGCATTAAGACCATTCATATTATTTCCTCTCATTGCTTAGTCATTGCTTAGATATTTCTGGATTCCTGGGGTTTACCAGCAAGGTCATGCCCAGGATGCCATCTAGATAGTCACTCTCGGTCTTATCACCGTCATAGAATTCTATTCCCGGATGAAGCGTTGTAATTGCTGCATGACCGACGATTTTTCTCGTTTCTCTGCCCAGAAAATCCCTTGTTCTGACTCCCCACAAATTATGGAAAACGAGGATCCTGCCCTGATAACTTCCAATATACAGCATAATATGTCCCCTGCGCCATATCAACGTGAGATAAGGTATGCCCTGCTTCAGAATCATCAGTTCCTTTTCCTTCGGAGAAAGTTTCTGGAGGTCTATGAATGTGCCCCCCTCTTTTGCCTGATCGGCCGAATGCCTTGGCAACCAGAGTCCGAACGGGGCAAATAGATCCTTTATCATAGCTGAACAGTCTCTGTTCTGATATAAGCCGCCCCAACCGTAAGATTCGTTTATCAACTCGTTAGCAAGTTTAGCTATATTAGAGCTGGTCAGTCTCAATGGTTTTGAGGCCGCTGCCTCTTTAGAAACGATGGCGCTTTTCATAAATGCCTTGCCATCTTGATCCGTCACAGCCACAAGCAGTTTGATGTTTTTTGTATCTTCCTCAAGTTTGGGATACACGGAGCCTAAGGGGACCTTAAATAGAAACCGCCCCTCTTCATCATATATGGGAATTTTATCCTTTATGATAACTGCGTACTGGCCCCTTTCCCACGTTTTTGCGAAATTGCCATCCACTCTGGCTATATTTCTTGCCGATATCCAACCCACGGCATATGGCGTTTCCGCTAAGACCCACGCCTTATCCTTCGTCATGTGGGATATGAAAACGGGGGTATTCGCAGCGACAGAAGATTCCTGGAGACTGTCAAAGGGAAATCCGCGATCGGTATTGGATTCGTAGAAGCGGGGCTTATGCGTGGGCAGCACCCTCAAATCGGAATTATCAATGGTAATGGCGGCGAAGCATGCATTCGGATAATTCTCCAGATGGGCATTGGCAGCCAGATCTCTCATCCACGACATATCGTGTTTTCTTCTATTTTCGGCATAGCCCGGATTATCTCTGTATTTTTTGAATGCCGATTCGACCGTTTCCTTGGAGTAGAATGCCTTTACCCGATGCCAGGGGGAAAAAAACACGGAGTCATAATTGGCATCCATTTTTTTCTGATCATCAGCGGTTATCAACCCGCGATCAGAAGCAGTTTTATCTATATAAAACAGATTGTCCTGCTTGAGGTCCCGGATGTCCCTGATCGTCTCAGGAGTTCCTGCACACGCAGACATAATAAAAATCAGGGTCAGCAAAATGGGGATATTATGCAATCTCATGAACACCATAGACTCCAGCAATTGTACTCTTTTATATTAGGTATTTCTTCTCAGGTATGCAATACTTTATATGTTCCTCATGTGTCAAGGCCTTCCGGGAAACAGTTTTTTATGGAATTCAGAAGAAAAGATTGGTATAAAAAATAAAAGGGCTTGGAAAAAACAACAATATAGTTTTATCCAGTTTTATAAGAAAGGAGGTAAAAGCGCATGGTTTCAACAGATCTGCTAAAGAATTACAGCTTTTTCAAAGGGTTCACTAATGAAGAGTTAAAGAAATTTGCGGACATTGCCGCTGAGGCATCTTATAAGGCTGGTGTCCAGATATGGAAAAAGGGAGAACCCGCAGAAAATCTGTCCCTGTTGAAAGAGGGAAAGGTTCTCATGACATTGGATACCTATGCAGGACCCACCAGACCGCCGATGCAGGTGACTGTAGATATTATCACGAAGGGCGACGCCATGGGATGGTCGGCAGTCGTTGAACCTTACATTTATACCTTAGGGGGCCGATGCATCGATGATTCGCAACTGATTAATTTTAACTCAGTGAAAGTGAGAGAAACATTAAGTTCAGACAAGGCCTTGGGATTTAAGTTTATGCATGCAATTGCAAAAGTAGTAGCTGCCCGTCTGACCCACACTGAGATCATACTGGTCGGTGAACGAGGCCTTTCTGTTTTGTCAGATACATGATTAGGGAGGAAACATCATGGCGGATGAGATCATCATTTACGGCAAAGGGGGCTGACCGTTTACAGACCAGGCCCGGTTGGCCTATGGAAATAAGGCAAAGTACGTAGATGTGAAATCTGATAGCGCAAATTTGCAGGAGATGCTCAAGATTTCAGGCGGCCTTCGGCAAGTTCCCGTCATCCTGGAGGGTGGTAAGGTAAAAATTGGTTACGGAGGCACCTGAGGCGTGTAAGAGCCGATAGGTGATCGGCCAGATACTGATACCAGGAATTTCTCCTCAGCGCAATTTTCTCGTCATTCTGAACTGTCGTTTCTTGTATCGTGGAGGTTCAACTGTTAATATGGTTAGTAAGTTACAGATACTCTTTATCTTCATTTTTTCTCTGATTTTGCTGCCCTTCATTCTCCTTGCAGATTTCGATTCCTTGCCTGCGGAACTGAGCGCCCATAAGGCCTTTGCCGCCCCGATAGAAAAGGTTGTCAGGGAACCGGTGTCTTTTGCCGATCTGGCGGAGAAGTGGAGCCCCACGGTGGTAAATATCAGCACAACGACTATCGTTAAAGGTCGAGCGGACTCGCCTTTTGGAAACGATATGCCTTCCCAGAGGTTTTTCGGCAGGGACGACCTTTTCAGAAAATTTTTTGAAGAGGCGCCGGAAAGGGAATTCAAACAGAGGAGTCTTGGCTCAGGATTCATCATATCCAGTGACGGCTACATATTTACAAATAATCATGTTGTCGAGAAAGCCGATAAGATAAAGGTGAAACTTGCAGGCGGTAAGGAATATGATGCGGAAGTTAAAGGCAAAGATCCCACTACCGATATTGCCCTGATAAAGATAAAACCGGAGGGCAGCCTTCCTGTCGTTGAGTTCGGCGATTCTGATAAACTGAGGATAGGTGAGTGGGTATTTGCCATCGGCAACCCCTTCGGTCTGGAACACACGGTCACAGCGGGAATTGTGAGTGCCAAGGGACGCGTCATAGGTTCAGGACCGTATGATAATTTTATTCAAACGGACGCTTCTATAAATCCAGGCAACAGCGGCGGCCCTCTCTTCAATATGGAAGGCAGAGTCATCGGCATCAATACCGCCATTGTTGCTCAGGGAAACGGGATCGGATTTGCCATACCGATTAATACGGCAAAAAGTATTCTCGCCGACCTCAAAACGAAGGGCAGCGTTACCCGGGGCTGGTTGGGAATTTCCATACAGGATATTACGGAAGACATTGCCGAAAATATGAAGCTGAAGGACATGAAAGGCGCCCTCGTGGGTCATATCTTTGAGGGCGATCCTGCTGACAAGGCCGGTATAAAAACGGGTGACATAATCGTTGAAATCGCGGGGAAGAAGATTCAGGACTCTCACGAACTGATGAGAATCGTTGCCGCCCTCACGGTTGGGGAGAAAATCACGGTGAAGATTCTGCGGGATGGGAAGGAGAAGACACTCTCCGTTACCGCCGGTGAAAGGAAAGACGAAAAAGAAATAGCCCGCAAAGGCAAGACCCGCGAGTACTACGGCATGGCAGTTCAAGAAATCACCCCTGATATGGCAAAGCATCTTGGCCTTACCGAAAAGGGCGGGGTCATAATCTCCCAGGTGCGCGATGGGAGCCCTGCTGATGACGCCGGGCTGAAGATCCAGGATATAATTCTACAGATCAACAAAGTAAGAATTCCCTCCATGAAAGATTTTCAGAGCGAAATCAAGAAGCAATCACAGGAGGGAACCATCTTACTGCTAATCAAGAGAGGAGAAATGAGCTTCTTTGTAACACTAAAAAAAGGGGCAGTAAAGTAATCATCCTTATTATTGACATATCATTCACAAGCTGATAAATGAGCCTACCAATACCCGTTATCGTAACGATAATTTCACGGCTTGAGTCATGAAAAGGGGACAATGAATTTTAGGAGGGGGGAGATGGAATATCTTGTTCCCAAGAGGATTTTTTTTACAAAGGGTGTAGGCACACATAAGGATGAACTCCACTCATTTGAGCGAGCCCTGAGGGACGCAGACATAGAGAAATTCAACCTTGTTCAGGTATCGAGCATATTCCCGCCACACTGCAAGATGGTATCAAAGGCCCAGGGACTGAAGAAGATGGTTCCCGGTGCAATGACCTTCTGTGTTATGAGCCGCTGCTGCAGTAATGAACCGAAGAGACTTCTGGCTGCTTCCATCGGATGTGCCGTCCCGGCAGATATGTCATCTTATGGGTATATAAGTGAACATCATGCATTCGGTCAGACCGAGAAAAAGGCAGGGGATTATGCTGAAGACCTCGCCGCCGCTATGCTGGCATCCACATTGGGCATTGACTTTGATGTCGACGAAAGCTGGGACGAGAAGAAGGAGATCTTTAAGATCAGCGGAAAGATAGTCAGGACACGCAATGTGACCCAGTCTGCGATTGTAAAAAATGCAGGCTATACCACGGTCGTCGCCGCTGCTGTATTTGTTTTCTGAATTATATTGATAGCGCATCTGTTGTCGTAACCATGTGAGTTTTATCTTTTTTACACTCTGTTTAGATCAGATTTCCTATTCGTCTTTTTCCGGACTTACGCACCAGTTCAGTAATATGTTATATGAATTCGGCCGAATTCTTTTCGGCCGGACTGACAGTAAATATTTAGAGTATTTATGAACAGGCCCACCAGGATTCTATTTAGTTCGCTTTCTATTCTCATCGTCATCGCTGGTTTATCAATCCAATCAGCATGTCCCCGGGCGCACGCCGCTAAGTTCACCGATAACGACTTCCAGGCACAAAGGCTGGCAATGGTAGAAAGCCAGATTATGGAAAGGGGTATCAAAGACCGCAGTGTGATAGAGGCGATGATGGCAGTGCCGCGCCATAAATTCGTTTCGGAAAATTATTTGAACAGGGCCTATGACGATAGCCCCCTGCCCATCGGATATGGACAAACCATCTCCCAGCCATATATTGTGGCGTACATGACGGAGATCCTGAATCTGAATAAGAACAGCAGGGTTCTGGAAGTCGGCACAGGATCGGGTTACCAGGCTGCAATCCTTTCCCCCATCGTCAAGCAGGTCTACACAATAGAAATTATCCCTGAACTGGCAAAGTCTGCCGCCGTCCGTCTGAAAGATTTAGGCTACCATAATATTGAAGTCGCAATCGGTGACGGTTACTTCGGCTGGAATAAATATGCGCCATTTGATGCCATCATAGTCACCGCAGCGGCCGGTCATATTCCACCGCCCCTCATAGAACAGCTCAAGAATAATGGCAGGATGGTCATCCCGGTGGGAGGCTCCTTCCTGATTCAGAATCTTATCCTGGTAACCAAGGATAAAGATGGAAATGTAACTACGAGAAACCTGATACCGGTGCGTTTCGTTCCCCTGACCGGCAGGCACAATTGATTATGGCTGCCCAACTGTCAATACGACGTATTCAGGTTCCCGTCTTTTTTATTTCCGCAGCCCTCATTTCCTACCAGATTCTGCTGTTCAAGATGTTCTCCATACAATACTGGTATCATTTCGCTTATCTCATCATCAGCATTGCCCTCCTGGGCTTCGGGGCGAGCGGCACTTTCATCTTTCTTTTCCGGAGAACACTTAAGGATCACTTCCCGCTTATCCTGTTTTCCTGCCCTCTTCTTTTCATATTGTCGATGTGGATGAACATCTACCTGAACCGGATGATTGCCTTCAATCCTCTCATGATTATCTGGGACAAGCATGAAATAATCCGTCTGCTTTACCTCAGCCTTTCCATCTTCATCCCTTTTTTTCTCGGCGCCCTGTGCATCGGAGTCAGTTTCGTGGTCGCTTCCAATTACATCCACAGGATATATTTTGCCAACCTGGCAGGTTCAGGTCTGGGGAGTCTGATTGTCCTTCTCACTTTTCTCCACATCGGGCCTTATGAAATTATGTTTATCATTTCGATAATAACAATTCTTGCGGCCCTGGGAGGAAGCACGACCCATATCCGGCAGGGAACCGTCTTAGTTGCCGGTGTTGCAGCGATACTCATCTATATTTTCTTATTCCGTTCCTTGCCGCTCCCGATGAGCAATTTCAAAGAACTCGCCCAGGCTGAAAATCTCATGGCCGCAAAAAAAGAGAAGGAAAGCTTTGGCCCTCTTGGTCTGGTTACGGTACTGGACACCCCTGCCTACCATTATCTCCCTGATCTGAGTTTAAACTGTCCATACCCGCTGCCCCGGCAGAAGGGGCTCTTTCTCGATGGAAACACGGTTGGCGCAATAAACGAATTCTCCGGCAATTTAAATGACGTCCGCTTCATGGATTACCGCACCAACTCAGTCGCGTATAAGATTCTAAATCACCCTGACGTGCTCATTATCGGCGGCGGCTCCGGAACGGAAATACTAAACGCCAGGTACCACAGGGCTAAGAGCATTTCCGTTGTGGAAATGAACAGGGACATCATCCATCTGATGCAAGGACCATATAAAATATTCAGCGGAGATATTTATAGTTCCGCGGACACTCATGCTTTTGTCGAAGAGGGGCGGGGGTATTTACAAAGAACGGCACAGCGTTTTGATCTCATAGAGATCAGCCTCCTGGAGTCCATGGGAGCCGCGTCTGCCGGTGTTTATTCCCTCAACGAAAACTATCTCTTTACCACGGAGGCATTGAGGCTATGCATGGAGCGCCTCACGCCTGAGGGTATACTCTCCATCTCCACATGGATCAAGAATCCTCCGCGGGATAACATCAAGCTTCTCGCCATGGCTATGGAGGCTATTGAACAGGGCGCCAAAAACGCACCTGCCCAATCGATCGTCATGATCAGGAGCTGGCAAACCGCCACGCTTCTTATGAAAAACGGCAGCTTTCACGAGAAAGAGACGGAAGCCATAAAGGAATTCTGCAAGGCACATCTTTTCGATATTTCCTATTATCCAGGAGTTACAGAAAAAGAGACAAATATTTTTAATAAGTTTGAAGGCGACCCTTTTTATTCTGCCGCAATCGGCCTGTTATCTAAGGAAAGAGAAAAGTTCTACTATACATATCCTTATTATATAAGACCGGCCACAGACGACAGGCCTTTCTTTTCTCACTTTTTTAAAATTGAAATGCTCAAGGAATACCTCAGTTCGTCCAACCGCGCCCTGATTCCTTTCCTGGATTGGGGATATATACTGGTATGGATAACGGCGTGCGTCGTTTTTTTCTTAGGCATAATCTTCATCCTGGCTCCCATGCCGTTCATTATTCCTTCCTACAGGGGTCTTACATCGATTATTATTTATTTTGGCTCTCTCGGACTGGCATATATGTTCTTAGAGATATCCCTTCTCCAGCAATTCATCCGCTATCTTTATGATCCCATCTTCTCCGCAAGCGTCGTAATTGGCTCATTTCTCGTCTATTCAGGGATAGGAAGCCTGATTGCAGGGAATGTCAGTCCCATCAAATCGAAACATATATTCTGGTCCGTACTTGCCATTGGTCTCGTGGGCATCATTTTCATGACCGCCGACAGATGGCTGCATGATGTCCTTGCGGGGCTTCCTCTCTGGCTAAGAATGGTTTCCTGCAGCTTAATCATCGCGCCACTCGCCATTCCCATGGGCATCCCCTTTCCATCGGGACTGAGCGCGTTGGCAACAGGACGGGGAAGCCTCATCCCCTGGGCGTGGAGCATAAACGGTTTCTTTTCCGTTATAGGAAGTTCGGCGACAGTGTTAATCGCCATTAGTTGGGGTTTCAAATCCATTATTCTGATAGCCGTCTTGCTCTATATCATAGCGGCATTCACATTTGCCCGCCTCTTGAGAATCGTTCCCTCTTTTGGCGAGATGGATTGAATTCGGTAGCGAGCGAATGACGAACGATACTATTCCTTAAGAATCCAAGATTCTCCGCAGCTTGCTGCGGAGAGCTTCAAAATTTCTTGCATTGATAATATCGATGTGAGGTAATAGTGTTAGTTGCTCATAATGGAAGGGGATATTGATATGCCTGCCAACGCGAAGGGCCCGGTGATGCCCGTATTGATGACTCAGGATGTTGGTAATACCGACCTTCCGTATCTCTTATACGACGGCCGTGGGCCCACACTAATCCTTCTTCACGCGACGGGGTTTACGCCCTGGCTATGGCACCCTATAGCAAGAGAATTAGCTTCATCATACAGGATCATCGCCCCGTACATGTGCGACTACCGGATAGAAGACCCTGAAAAGGGCGGTCTCGGCTGGGCAAAGATTGCGAGAGACGTTGCCGCTCTTTTAAGCAGCATCGATATCGACGATACATTCCTCGTGGGACACTCCATGGGAGCGACTATTTGCACGATTGCAAATGCGGCCCACGGCGTAAAAGCAAAAGGCATGGTCCTGATAGAGCCCATCTTCCTCTCCGATGATTTCTATCGCGTTAAAATTACCGTAAAAGACCATCCCCTGGCTTCCCTGGCAATTAAACGGAGGAACTACTGGAAGAACGAGTCAGAGGCTATGGACTATCTCAGATCGAGAGAGCTCTTCAAGAAATGGAACGATGAAATGCTTGAGCTCTATGTTGCGTACGGCATGGAACCGAAAGAAGGGGGCGGGCTTCAATTGGTCTGCAAACCCGAAATGGAAGCAGGTCTCTTCATGGGCGGTGCGCAATATAACCCGTGGCCTCTGCTGCCTGAGGTTTCATGTCCTGTCCTTGTCATCGAGGGAGAGAATAGTGACACTAAGAACTTTGTCGACTTCAAACGGATTGTCTCCATGCTGAAGAAGGGCTCTCATGCCGTCGTGAAGGATGCGGGACATCTCATCCCTATGGAACAGCCGTCAATAATCGCGGCAGTCATCAATGATTTTGTGAAAAACATACAATCAGCATAGCAGAACATTTTTTTGCACACTCGTAGAGTTTGATAGCGCACAGGATCTTTTCCCAAAAAATAAATTGCATAATGTCTTGACAATCATCATGCGTATTATAGAATAATTTACATATGACTACTGAACCGGTCTGTCAGGGACTGGGAAAAAACAATTTTAGAGGAGGGTGAAGAGAATGGCAACTTTGAAAGAAGGCGATTATTTGAAGTGTGAAGTATGCGAACTTGTCATCGTCGTAGACGAAGAGTGCGGCTGTGCAGTGGGTGGACTTATTTGCTGTGATGAGGAAATGGTCAAAACGAAGGCTCCCGCCAAGGCGAAGAAAAAAGCAAAGGCTAAGGCAAAGCCCGCTGCGAAAGCGAAGAAAGCATCTGCAAAGAAGGTCGCCAAGAAGAAGGCCGGGAAAAAGCCTGCCGCCAAGGCCAAAAAAAAGTAATTTATATTCAGTCTAATAATTGTGATTTTCTGCTATTCCGTGAAACCCCGTTTCTCGAATTCACATGAGGACGGGGTTTTACGTTTTCTTGCCTTCTTTCTCACCCCCTTTATGAAAAGGGGCTGGGGAATTTTTTCGCTATGTAAAATCCCCCTGCATCCCCCTTTGCAAAAGTGGGACTTAAGGAATGATAGATGAGTGCGAAAATTATTGATTCCCATATGCACTGCGGCATCCAGAATTCCAATCTGCCCTTTGAGGATATCAAGAGATACCTTGATTCGGCGGGAATCCAGGGGGCATGCCTCTTTGCACCGGTCGAGGATATCTATGACCGGTACGACTATGACTTCAAAGACAATTTCGCCTGGGTCACCTGCAGGCAGCAGGCCAACCAGTATGTGCTGGACATCCAGCGAACCCATGAGAATTTCTTTGCCTATTACTTTGTATGGAACGACTTCAGGAAGGACGAGCTGAAGAAAGGCTACACGGCAATTAAGTGGCATCGCCACGAATACGAACCGGTATATCATTACGACGATCCGCTCTGTGAGACATTCTTGCAGGAGGCATATCGTCTGAAGCTTCCCATTGTCCTGGAAGAATCTTTCGCGAACACGCGCTCTTTCATAAGAAGAGTGAATGGAAGAACCACCATCATCATTCCCCACATGGGGGGAATGAACGGCGGCTTTTCCGCACTTTTCAAGTCAGGGATCTGGGATGACGAAACCGTCTATGCCGATACTGCGCTGGCCTCGGGACGGGAGATTACGCAATTCCTGGACAAGTATGGAAGCAGGAGAATCCTTTTCGGAAGCGATTTCCCCTTCGGTACACCCGGCGGCGAGCTTCAGGAAGTAGTGGGAATGAACCTGGGGAAGGAGGATTTCGAAAATATCGTGTGCCACAACATTTTAAGACTGCTTAATGTCTGATCAAGTTCTAAAATTCTATTGTTAGCAACAAATAGATTTGTC
>PLLV01000138.1 GCA_003142295.1 Syntrophaceae bacterium | reverse complement strand
CTCTTGGCTACAAATATTCAGGGTTATACTCTATATACTACACTCGAACCTTGTGTTGAAAGAAATCCCCCCAAGAAAGGATGTACTTTCAGAGCCATCAGTGCAAGAATAGGAAAAGTAGTTATTGGTCATTTAGACCCTGATCCCAATGTTTCAGGAATAGGTGTTGAATTGTTGGAGAAAGAAGGGATTACAGTTACCTATTTTGATAAAGACCTTGAAGAATTCATTGATAAAGAAAACAGTACATATTTCAGGGAAAAAGAAAAACATGCAAAGGATTTACGTGTAACTGAAGTAAGTCCTATTCAAAGACCTTTGGAGGATGAGCTTGTAAACTTTGAGTTGATTGATCTATCTGAGGAAGCACAAGACGAGATGATTTCCAGAATGGAACTACCTTATAAGTTAGGTTCTCCATCATTCCAGAAGTTTTTAAATCAATTTGGTTTAATAAAAACAGAAAAAAATAGTACCCAGTACAGACCTACTGGCTTGGGATTACTTTTGCTTGGGAAGTCTCCTCAAATTTATTTTCCACAAGCAAGAATTAAATTTACAATTTATCGTACTGATCAGGAACCTATCATTAAAGATTTTGAAGGGCCCTTAATTTTAATGCCTGGAAAAATTGAAGATTATCTTGATATAATAATCTCCACTCAAATCAACAGAGATAATTTTCACAGAACAGAATTGATGAATGTTCCAAAGAAAGCGCTGCGTGAAGTGATTATCAATAGTTTATTATGTAAAGATTTACATAAAACAGCTTATGTAAATTAAAATATTATGTAAACTCTATCCTCCTTTCTCAAGTACTCAATCAGTCTGATTCAGTCATTTTCATACAACACTTTACATAAGTTCTTTACATAATAATCATATTTGGAGAATTAAATCTCTAAATAATATTCATTATGGAAGTTAAGCACTTATCTGATCTTACGGCAAGTTGTATGATAGTATTAAAAGCCGTGAAGTACCAACCAGCCTGCATAAAGAAGATTATGCATTCCTGGGAGCACCTGGACAGGTACATGATCAATTCAGGCATCACTACTTATTGCAGGGCAGTTGGTGAAGCCCATATCAAGGAACGGTTTGGCGATATGCCCTATGCTGAGTATAAAAAATCAAGCAAGGACAGAATCCGTTACATTGAAGTACTGTCGGATTATCAAGAAAGTGGTATCCTTTCCGGTAAACACCTCACAGTTCCTCCCATCACCTTTAACGGCAAAATGGGGGCTCCGTTCAACAGTTTCATCGAATATGCCAGGGGAGTCAAGCGTTCAGAATCAAGCATTCAGCGATATAAGGAACGCATTAATACGCTGTACCTGTATTTACAACAATCCGAACAAACTATATCGGATATTGATGCACCTTACATGATGCAGTATCTTTCCCGCCTGGATAAAACTGTTCATGGAGAGGTAAACAGGAATAACACGATCACGACGATAAGAGTATTCCTACGGTATCTGTGTGAAGAAAATCTACTACAGGACAACCGTCCAGAATATTGGATGTCCATACTGCAACCCAGGCAGGTGAGGCAACCCAAGATCCCTTCCGTATACTCCGCTGAAGAAATAGAAAGGTTGATAAATGCGATTGACAGAAGTAATCCGCAGGGAAAGCGGGATTACGCGATGATCCTACTTGCCGCCCGGTATGGCTTGCGTGTCTCCGATATTATTGGTCTGCGATACTGTAATCTGGACTGGATAACCAACCGCATTATACTTTTACAGCGAAAAACCAGTAAGAAGGTAGAACTGCCATTATCAGAAGAAGTTGGGAATGCCATTATCGACTATCTGAAGTTTGGCCGGGCAGCTATTGATCTCCCTTATGTATTCATCAGGGCCAATGCCCCATACGGTCAGCTTTCTACCTCAGGAATGAACAGAACCATCAGCGATTATATGCGCCAGGCTGATATCGGCTTCCAAGAACGAAAACATGGCCCACATGCCCTGCGACACAGTCTGGCTTCTAATCTGCTCAGCTCAAACGAGCCTATGCCAGTCATATCTGAGATACTCGGCCATTCCAGCACCGAATCAACCATGTGCTATTTGCGGGTCGACTTCAGCCAGTTAANNTGCGTATTGGAAGTACCATGCGTCCCCTCTTCTTTTTATGATAATTTATATGAGTAAGCGTTTCAACCACGGCCTCTATGCTGACCTGATCACTCAGTATATTGCATATAAACGTAGTCTAGGCTTCAAGATGGAAGACATCGAAGAACGGCTAAGTATGTTTGATCGCCTGACTATCATCCGCAAAGAGACTATCATTGGCATATCCAGAGATTTGTTTGATGTCTGGAGCATACCTTTTCCCCAAGAATCTGATACCAACCGTTATAGTAGGATCAGCAGACTCAAGCAGTTCTCCTGCTACCTTCAAATGATGGGGTACGACTCTTATATCCCCCGGCTACCAAAATATAACTTTACATTCATTCCTTATATCTTTACGCAAACAGAACTGACAGCCATCTTTGAGGCTAGTGATAAGCTGTTTCTCAAACGCAGATATATGTATTCCCAGGTATGCGTCATGCCAACCCTGCTCCGCGTGCTATATAGTACTGGGTTGCGTATCGGTGAGGCATTGAACCTGAAGCATAAAGACGTCCACCTGGACAAGGGATATCTGTTGGTGAGCACTTCTAAAAATGGTCAGGAACGCATCGTCCCCATCTCCAGATCATTGACTGAAGTCTGCAAGGATTACTCCCTATATAAACAAAAACTGGGTATTGGAACCAATGCGGACACACACTTCTTCAGTGCACCTAATGGTAGCCGTTGCCAGGTCGTTACCGTATATGAAATCTTCAGGACCGTACTTTACAAAGCCGGCATACCCCATCAGGGTCGGGGCAAAGGCCCTAGGATGCATGACCTGCGACATACATTCTGTGTCAATGCACTATTGAAAATGTCTGAGGCAGGAATGGATCTTTATTACTCTATGCCGGTTCTGTCTACTTACGTCGGACACCAATCAGTAGAGGCCACGAATAAATACGTGCGACTTACTTCCGAACTATATCCCAAACTGCTTGACAGAGTCAATGCCGCTTATAAGTATCTCTTTCCTGAGATCGAAATTGACAACTCCGACTTCCAAGAAATCAACAATACAATAAAGTTATGAAATCTACAGACTTTTCTAAACATCTGAGTGACTACCTCACTCAATACCTTCCTATCGAATGTGGTGTCTCGCCCAATACTATCAAAACCTACAGTATCACTTTTGCTATCCTGCTCCGCTACCTTAAGGCCGAAGAAGGAATTAGTCCGGACAAACTGAGCCTGAAGGACATCACCAAGGTTCGCATCATAGCCTTCCTGGACTGGCTTCAAATCGAGCGTAACTGCGGCATCTCTACCAGAAACGCCCGGCTTGCCACCCTGCATTCGTTCTTCAAATACATCCAATATCGTGATATGAAAGGTATGAAGGTATGGCAGGAAATCCTCTCCATCCGCTTTAAGAAATGCGCTTCCCCTGAGATGGCCTTTCTGACGACTGATGCCATGAAACTGCTACTCATGCAGCCTGATATCAGTACTAGAAGTGGCAGACGGGACCTGACGCTGCTCGGGCTGCTTTACGACAGTGCCGCCCGTGTCCAAGAACTGGCAGACCTTACCCCCTCAGACTTTAGGTTCGAAGGTTATACTACCGTCAGGCTAAAAGGCAAGGGCAACAAATCCCGCATAGTACCTTTATCGGAAAATCAGGTTAAAAATCTTACGCGCTATATGCAGGAACACCATCTCTTCGAACCCCATGCAAACGTATACCCGTTGTTCAGTAATCCCCGTAATTGCAAACTCTCACGGGCGGCCATACTGGGAATTATAAAAAAGTACACCGCAAGAGCTCGGTTGATAAACCCCGCAGCCATACCTGAAGGCATTGGCTGTCACTCCTTTCGTCACTCCAAAGCCATGCACATGCTAGAAGCAGACATCAATCTTGTTTATATACGGGACTTTCTAGGCCACTCATCTACAACCACAACTGAAGTCTATGCAAGAGCAAGCGCACAAAAGAAAATGGAAGCACTTAAAAAGATCAATCCGTCAATCGTAACAGACAGAAAAACAACATGGCAAAAAGATGGGGAACTATTGAATTGGCTTAAAGAACTGCAACAGAAATATTGAAATATTATGTAAAGTAAATCAGAATGGGAATACGCTTTATAAACTGTTATAGAGCGTATTCTTTACATAATATTTTAGTTTACATAAGCAATCGTTCATAGAGATTATTCTATAGAAGGTGCAAAGATAATGGTGGACGTTTATAATGAATTTATTGAAGTAATAAGTCCCGGTATACCAAAGTTTTCAATTGCGAAATTTAAAACCTTTTCAGTTCCATCCATCAGTCGCAACCCTAAGATCGCATATATTTTTAATCAAATGAGTCTTGTTGAGGAAAGAGGTCTTGGAATGAAGGCACTGAAAGCCCTAAAAGACAAAGGTTTTCCAAGCCCTGATTTTAGGTTGGATGATGATTTGTTTTATACAACAATTTTTAGAGCAGGAAATGAAACAGCTTTAAAACTGATTTCTGAGGATAATTTACTCGATTTAACATCCAGTGAACAAAATGGATATATTTATCTAAAAGAGGTAAAAGAGGTCTC
>PLLV01000133.1 GCA_003142295.1 Syntrophaceae bacterium | reverse complement strand
AGTTCGAAAAGAGAGCATGTGAAGCTTAACTGGGTGTCCACTTTTTTGGGTAAAGATCAGTAATGATCACGTCCTTTAGACGATCATTGACAAACCACCCCGTATGTTGTGCTAAGTTTTCTTTGACATACAAAAATGATTCCCCTATACTTCCTCCCTAAAAATAATCTTATCAATTTATCAATAATAATTTTGAAAAAAATGATCAAACAAACATATGCGGAGGTAAATATTATGCCATTGAAGACACCGGAACAATACGAAGACAATCTTCGCAAGATGAAATTCAAGGTCTACCTGATGGGGGAAGAGGTAAAGAATATCGTCGACCACCCCATCATCCGCCCCTCGATGAATTCCGTCAAGTCAAGATGTCTTACACGCTCGCATAGGATCCGCAGCATGCGGAGCTGATGACAGCCACTTCCTCCCTGACGTATAAAAGGGTTTTTCACTTATTTGTTTTGCTCTGTTTCGCAGGGTTGTAGTGGCTGCGTTACATCACATCAATCCGCAGATTAGTATGGGATAAAAAGGGGATTACGAAATGCTTCCTTTGCTAAAAGATATTATTGTGCTCGATCTGACAATTGCCTTGTCTGGGCCTTTTTCAACCCAGATTCTGGCAGACTTCGGTGCGAATGTAATAAAGATTGAACCGCCTGCGGGGGATTTTTGCAGAACATGGGGGCCCTTCGTTAATAAGGAAAGCACATTTTTCATGAGTTGCAATCGCGGCAAAAGGTCCATGATACTCAATCTCAAGTCGTCAGAGGGTGTTGCCCTGTTCAAGCGCATGGTAGAGAAGGCGGATATCGTATCAGAGAACTACCGACCCGGTGTTATGGAGCGCCTCGGTTTGAGCTATGATGATCTAAAGAAAATTAACCCGCGTACTGGTATGTACCCAACAATGCAATTTTAGTGATCGTAGGCCATGTGATCAACTGTATCTGTCTCTTCGACTTGCTAGCCTTGAAAAACACCTTAGGGACAGACGGCTCTTCTTTTCTCAACCATCTGGATGATCATCTCTACACTCCTAGGAAAATCTACAGCGCTTGAGTCTAGGCAGAGGTGGTAATTTCGTGCGTCTGTCCAATGGATGCCAACCATGTCTCGTATGAACTTGGCCCTTCTGCGGTCTGATTCTTCTACCTCATCCTGTGCCTCCCGCATATCTTTTATATTATGCACCATCATTATCCGATTGACTCGAAACTCCTTCGGCGCATGGATGAAAATGCGAATTACTCCCGGCCGGTTTCTCAATGTATGAAATCCACCTTGGCCAACGATAACGGCACTGTGCTCATCGACGATCTGATTCATTATCCTGCATTCCAATATGAACAAATCCCTGTCGTAAAGCGGCCGTATCATCGGAGATACATAGGTGGCTTCCAGCATGCTGAAAGAAAACCCCCTGATTATATTCTTGACAAGGCCCATGGATCTCTCATCAGGGTCTTCCAGTGCTCCAGTGTTTGTACCGAGATGTTTTGCGGCGCGTTGCAGGATCTCCCGATCCACGTACTTGAACCCGAGCTCTTTCGCTGCCAAATAGCCGATATAGGAGCCGCCGCTTCCCATCTGCCGCGATATGGTTATTGCGATATTCGTTTTTTCTCCCATGTGTACCTCCATTTCATCCGTCAGTCTGTAACGATATTCGCGCTTCCGTTCCTTTGTTTGTAAAATACTCTGGAACGCCGGGATAAATGGAAGGAGTGAATCTGTATTTCATGCGATGCTCAAGAGCATGATAAGTAGATTAGATCCTCTTTCCACCGCTTTGTTCAGTGACTCGTACGGTATCAGAAACCGTCCCAAATGGGAATGAGTTTGTACTTGCAGGATTGATTCGGACAGAGCTTTTTTTACCAAGCGGGCATCTATCGTTAATAGAAAGGAGAAAGGGTATGTCAAGATCGGTCCTTGGGATTGACATTGCCAAACAGAGATTTGAGACTGCACTACCTGCAAACACTAAAATCAAAAACAAATCCCTCAAGAACACAAAGGAAAGTTTTGGATCTCTATCTCTTTGGTTCGATAAACAAGGCAGCCAGAAGGTTCAGGCTTGCCTGGAGGCAACTCATAATTACGGAGAAGACCTGGCCATCTATCTTTATGAGGCCGGTCACACGGCAAACATTGTCAATCCGGTTCGGATCAAGGGATTTGCCCAAAGTGAACTGATTCGCACCAAGACGCATCAGATTGACGCAGGAATCATTGCCCGCTTCTGTTTGGCTATGAGGCTAGAACCCTGGATTCCACCCTCAGCGGAGATCAGGTTGCTCCGTGCTTTGGTCAGATGAGCTAATAGTTTGATCGACATGCGAAGTCAGGAGAAGAATCGACTCAGTACGACACATGAATCCATCATCCATCTGATTGAGGAACACATTGAATACCTTAACAAAAAGATAGAAAAAATCAGAAGACAGATTGCCGTACTTATCGACCAAGATCCGACACTGAGGCAAAAGAAGAATTACTTGCTCCCATCCCTGGTATCGGCAAGGTGACCATCGCTGCTATCCTGGCGGAACTGGATGACCTGAAAAGATTCCATCATGTTCGTGAACTGGTGGCATTCATAGGACTCGCTCCGAAGGAAACACTATCTGGATCATCAATTAAAGGGAAGCCAAGCTATGCAAGATCGGGCATGTACGACTCAGAAAAGCTCTATATATGCCGGCACTCGTATCGATTCAGTGCAATCCTGTAATGATTGCTTTCTACGATCGACTAAAAGAAAAAGGCAAAAATGGGAAAGTTATCGTCTGTGCGATTATCAGAAAACTGGTTCACATTATTTTTGGTATTCTAAAAGCCGGCAAAAAATACAGTCCAAATTATAAACCAGCTTTCGCTTGACAAGAACGGTATCTACTTATCCACACATCGACTTCTATATGCGAATCAACGATAACCACTTGAAACTGCCATACAGGCAGTTCGTTTGAGATCATTCCGGACCAAAGCTCTTATCCAGCATCGCCACTCTGGCAACCATGGAATGTTTGGATCGGTTCTGAAGCCGTCCAGTTGCTGACAGCTTTTGACAGGGCTTGAGCACAGTATGGCTCCATGACAAGATAACCTGGTTAATCATTGTTTTGGATCACACCATAATAATAATTAATATCACGAGGCACTTGATAACGTCAACCCTGCGGATGTATATAATGGACGTGACCTTGAAGTGCTTGCCCGGGGCAGTCAGATTAAACAGCTGCTCACAATAATATTTTGGTGAATCATAAATTTCTCTTGACAATCATTTTTTTTTCTTATAACTACTTATTGAAAAAGACCAACCGGTCGGGCCTTAAAAAATTTATAGGCAATACAATCAAACTTGGATACCCCGCAGCAAGCTGCGGGGAATGTGACCCAGAGAGATTCAAAAAGGTATCAAATAAAGGTTCATCCGATTAAAGCGTACTTCGTTTCGTGAAGGCCCATGATTTTGAGTTTGAAGAATTCCATATCTCTGAAGCCGTAGGCCATTCGTTTCATGGTTTTGATTTTGTTGTTTGTACCTTTCAGGGGGCCCGATGAGATACGGTAATCATAGTAGGCAAAGTTTCCTGATTTGTACCCGGGTCAAGAGAAGACGATCTCGTAAAAAGTCTTAAGAGTCGTGAAAATAGGATGGCTTCGTAAAAAGGCCGCAGGCAAGGCGAGCAAATTCGATGGGTTTCCAACGGGGCGCTAAGCACTCCGCTGGTCAATGGCAGGGTTCAATGCCCTGCCCGCGAAGTCGAGCGCAGCGTGTGGTACGAGTTTGCTGATGATGGATTCTAATGCGGAGAGGGTAAGAAGGTCAAGGAAGTGTCAGAAGGACATACATTCGGGGTTGATCGATTGAAAAGGACCCACGCAAATGTCCTTATGACAGACACTCAGACTCTTAAATTGGCTCAAGGAGGGTGAGGCTATGGAGACAAAGATCGCGTCGCAATTGGCTACATTTATTACAGAAACTAGATACCCCGAGATTCCAGGAAAAATAATCGATTTTACAAAAGGATTAGTATTAAAAACCGTAGCAGGCATGTTGGCTGGATCAACAATGCCTTCTGCAAGGAAGATGTCGAAAATTGTTAAATTAAGAAATTCCCCTGAAGAGGTGGGAGCGATAGGTTGTAACTTTAAAACCTCCCTATGGGACTCAGTTTTCTTAAACGCCTTTCTTGCTCACGCCAGCGAGCTAGAAGACGATAGCTTTTATCCTGGTATATCATGGGATATTACAGTTATCCCTTTGCTTCTCCCTTTGGCAGAGAAACTTAGAATTTCTGGAAAAAACTTGATTGAGGCACTTGCGGTGGGGCTTGAAGTCCATACAAGAACTTGTTCGTATCAAACAGACCATTTAGGAATTGTTGTATTCCCTGGTGCGGTGGGACCGGCGGCTGCAGGGGCTAAAGCATTAGGATTAAATGCTGGTGAAACGGAATCAGCATTAGGACTTGCCATGTCAGGAGCTGCTATTGCACTCGTCAATCTCGGAACAGATGCTCATTTCTTTGAATCTGCTCTTCAATCTCTCCAGGGGATCATGGCAGCTGAGATGGCCAAAGAGGGTTTAAGCAGCAATCCTGACATTTATGCATACCTGACCAACATTCTTGGTAAAGAAAAAGTTGCCGATTCGGAAAAGATCGTTACTGGTTTGGGTAAGGAGTGGATATTTAAGAATATTGGGATTAAGAAGTACCCCTGTTGTTATTTTACTCAGCGTCAAATTGATCTAGTTCTTGAATTAAGAAAGGCGAACAAGATTTTATATAAAGATGTAGAAAAAATAGAAGTTCATGCCAGCCCTGCTGATGACTGGTGTAATCGCCCAGAGCCTAAATCTTGGGGAGATCTCCAATTCAGTTTTCAACATCTTTTGGGAGCGGCGATCATGGATGGAGATGTTAACTTTAATCACGTTGATCCTGATATTTTATTAGATCCCCGGTATAAAGAAGCCCGTTCAAAGGTGGAAGTAATTATTCATCCAGATAGGTCTCGGGTATTGGTGCAGGATCCGGCCGAAGTGATTATCAAAATGAAGGACGGTAGAAAATTCTCGGGGCAAAGGATGCACACGATTGGATCGATTCAAGAGCCATTATCTATGAATCAGTTTAGAGAACTTTATGTAAAATTCACAAAGGGTATCCTCTCAGATGACCAAATCAACAAAACTGCGGAGATCATATTAAATTTAGAAAAGGTTAATGACGTGTTGGAGCTTATGGATATACTCACGTTCAGACATAAATAGAGTTTAGTTAAACATGGGTTCTGGCTAACGTAAACCGTTGTCATAGCCCCTAATTATGCTATTTGGAGGGAGGTCATTATGGGAACAGCAAAAGAAGAGCAACAAAATAAACTTTACAAGGCAGATGAGAGAAGCGAGGCAAACAAGTGGTATTGGGAAACAAAGGCCGGGAGGGTAATTCGGGCACTAAAGAAAAATGGTTTTGACGCCGAATATTTTCAGACAGGTAAGGAGGTTGCAAAAAAGGTAATGGAGATCGCTGCACCATACCAAATCGTTGGGGTTGGCGGTTCGGTTACTATTAGGGATTTGAATATTATGGAGCCCCTAAAACGGCAGGGTAAGACGGTGTTAGATCATTGGACTGGCATAACTCCGGGGCAAGAAGAGGATATGCGAATTAGAAGGGGTCACCTCACATGTGATTTGTTTCTCACTAGCACTAACGCCATTACTCTCAAGGGCGAGATTGTAAACATCGATGGGGCGGGTAATAGAACTAATGCAATGTCCTTCGGGCCTAAGAAGGTTGTCTTTCTGGTAGGCATCAATAAAATCGTGAAGGATATTGAGGAGGGAATTCGGAGGATCCATGAGGTGTGTACGCCACTCAACTGCAGGAGAGGGGGGTATAAGACTGCCTGTTATGAAACAGGTATTTGCAGTCCCACGGCCCCAGGACTTCACATATGTTGTATTACATCAATCCTAAACCGTAAACCAATGTTGACTGATATATCCGTCTATCTGATAGGGGAGGTATTAGGTATATAAGGGCAATAAAGAATGCAATACTTGCCACATGTGCAAGCAAAAGCCGAAAGACTTTTCAGTTAGGGATAACACATCAGTAACGTTCAAAAGTTGTGGCATATCCTTTTGCTGAGTTACCTAATGTTATTGGGGGTGCCTTGGGTTTGGGAGATGCCTATTTCCGTTGTCTGATAAAGGCTATCCAGGCCGCAATAAATCAAACCATGGACTCTGCTGGGGCGATCCGTGTGGTGATTGATTGCGCCGGATTTGGAACTCCGAACAATGTGCTTGGGAGAGAAGGACCGGCGTCCACGGATCATTTCAGTCTTGTTGCATGAATTAATCTGATGGGCACTATAAATACAGTTAGATTGGCCGCAGAGAAGATTGTAAAAAGTATTCCAAACGAGGACGGTGAAAAAGGTATTGTGATTAGTACCGATCCTATTGCAGCCTTTGATGGGCAAATTGGCCAGGCCTAATCCAAGGCAGGTGTTGTTGGGATGACTCTTCCCATTGCTCCCGAGCTTGCTAACTATGGAACAAGAGGTAGAACGATTGCTTAAGAAAAAAGAGAGATTGAAAAGCTGAGAAAGTTCAAGCAAATGAGTCTCTTACAAAATGGATTTCGTTAAATAGGGTTGGAGGAGGCACGATAGAAGGACGGGATGTAGTCATTGTAAGCACTGGAAGAACAACATAGTTGTCTCCAGAACTCATGATTTTCATAGAAAAGGAGGGAAGTTAATGAGTCGAACAAGAATAACAGGAATACTCGTCGTTTCGGTAATTGCAATTATTATTGGCACTACAAAACCTTTTGTTGGTCTTAGCCCTCAAGGACACTATCTCCTTGCATTGACGCTTGTTAGCCTATCATTATGGATTTTCAGAACTGGAAGCGTTCCCTTCCTGGCAGGTGGTACTATACTCCTTGCAGGTGCGCTTGTTTTCAAAGTTCCCCTTGGTACTGTCATGAGCGGGTTCACGAATGCTGCCGTATGGACGCTGATCCCCGCACTCTTTTTCGGGTATGCCCTTGCTAAGACAGGGTTGGGAAACAGGATCGCATATTATGTGCTGAAGTCGTTTAAGCCAAGTTACCTGAGTATCTGTGTCAGTTGGTTCATCATCGGTCTCATACTTTCTGCGCTCACACCTTCCATTGTTGTGAGATTTGCGATCGTCATGCCCATTGCGATGAGCATAGTAGGGGCCTGCGAACTTCCCGATCGGTCCCGCGGTTGCGCTCTAATATCTTTTGTGGCATGGGGGACGGCTCTTCTGCCCGGAACATGTTGGCAGACCGGCTCACTCTGGGGTATCTTCATGATGGGGTTTTATCCACCGGAGATGAAGGTGCTTGCTACCCCCGGTGCATGGTTCTCGTATATGGCAGTACCATGGTTCCTTGTCTCTATACTCTTCCTTGTGCTCGTGTATATATTCTTTAAACCGAAGGAACCGCTCCAGCTCAGTCGTGAAACTTTCAAAAAACAGTATGAATCGTTGGGAAAGATCACAAAGCAGGAAATAGCGTGTGCTATTATCTTAATAGGTGCCCTAATTCTGTTTTCGACAGAAAAGTGGACTGGTATCCGAACCGTAGAGGCTGCCCTCATTGCCTTTGCTGCCCTTATCCTTTCTGGCATCATCAAGACCCCTGATATTTCATCGGGTGTCAACTGGGATATCATCTGCTTTTTTGGTGTGATCATGAGCCTAACTGTAATGTTCGGTAAGACCGGTGTTTCTGACTGGGTCCGGCCCATGATAGAGCCAGGTGTTCTTTCCATCGCGGGTTCGCCAGTGATCTTCCTGTTTGTAATTACGGGTGTCTTAATGCTTATACGGTTTATTGATATTGCCTGGGGGTTTGCGACGATTGCCCTTCTAGCCCCGCTGTTTATTCCTCTCTATCAGCAATACGGACTTCATCCGGTGCTGATCAGTGTCTGCGTCGTTGCCGCGGGTAATTCCTTCTTCCTTTCCTACCAGCAGCCGTTCATTGTAATGGGGGAGGCCTTCTCGAAGTCGAGGGCATGGATGCCTAGCCATGTGGCGCTGGCGGGATTAATTTACCTGATTTCGATTACCATAGGAATGCTTATCAGCTCCTTCTACTGGAAGGCTGCTGGACTTATGCCATGAAAGAATAGTGGACTTATTCGAAACTCAAAAGTGTTTATTCAACATTTGAGGTTGATAGTTGGTCTGAGAAAATTGGACAGGTGCATGAGTGTCAAAACTGCTCTATAACGAATTCGAAGAGGAGTAGCACAAGAGCAAAGGACCAGAAGAAATCATGTATCGGCATTCAAGGCGAAGGTGGCATTAGACGCCCTGAAAGCTGAATAGACGGTCGTTGAACTTTTCCATCGTTACCAGGCTCATCCGAACCAGATTGCTGAGTGGAAGAAGCAGCTTCTGGAGCATGCGGTGGAGATCTTCAGCAAGGACAGGACGCCCGGTCAGGGTCCCAAGGTAAAGGACCTCCATGCTAAGATCGGAGAGGTGTCGACTGAGAACGATTTTTTATCCGTCGCGCTCGGTTCGCATAAGTGATGCCGGCGCAAGACGGTGATTGATAAGGGAAATGCTCTTTCCATGACGTGTTAAAAGTCAACTTGCCGCACTTGACAAGAGGCAGGAAATGTATTATAAGGCAAACTAGTTTTTATCTGTCGTAATGCAAAAAATACGTTATGAATAACGAAATCAGAAGAAACAATTCGCGCGAGAAGATCATCGCGGAATCGCTGAAGCTCTTTTCGCTTAAGGGATTCAATAACACCTCCCTCAGCAACATTCTGAGCGCGACGAACATGTCCAAGGGAGGCTTCTACAACCATTTCAAAAGTAAGGAAGATCTTTTTGCCGCCGTGTTGAGCGAGGCACAGAGGGTTTGGCGGATTCAGCATCTGGCCAACATAGACAAGGTGGTCCGGCAAATCGACAAAGTCAAAAAGATCCTTTTGAATTTCAAGGATCGCTATATGAAAGATGCCGTGCATTTTCCAGGCGGTTGCGTATTTGTCACTCTTTCCGTTGAGTTGGATGACCAAATTCCCCATCTGAGTTCCCAAGTGTACGATGGATTTAGAAAAACGAAAGCCTTGATCAAAGGATATTTGGATCAGGCAAAGGAAATGGGTGAAATTCGATCGGACGTTTCTACCGGCGGTATTACCGAGTTAATTTTGTCCTGCATTCTGGGAGCGTCGGTCGTCTATGGCATGGGCAAATCAAAGAATCATCTCGATAAAACCATCAAATCGCTAATCGGTTATTTGGAAAGCATCGAGCAGAAGGCTGATTTTTCAGGTAAGAGGCTGGTTGGAATGGGAAACCACCGACGATTGACTCGTTAGGTTTTGAAGAAAGTAGACGTTTTTTTTTCAACGATAAAGGGCGACCGGTCGGTTTATTACTAAGGGGAAAAATTTATGGATTTCCAAATGACAGATAGAGAGAATTTACTGCGTAAAGTCGTAAGGGATTTTGCAGAAAGCGAGATCGAGCCGAAGGTGGAGGCCATGGAGCAGACGGGTGAGTTTCCCGTCGAGCTTCTCAAGAGCATGGCCCGGATCGGCATCACCGGCATCATCACGCCTGAGGCTTATGGAGGTGTCGGACTAGGATATCTGGCGAGGATGATTATTTTGGAGGAACTGGGCCGTGTCTGCGCCGCGATTCCCATGGGTATGCAGGTACACCATATGGCCTGTGCGGCGATCAACGACTTCGGGACGGAAGAACAGAAGAAGAAATACCTGATTCCCCTGGCGCAGGGCGAAACCATGGGTTGCGTGGCCGTGACGGACCCTTCCGGAGGCTCGGATCTGATAGGTATGCAGACCCACGCGGAACTCAAAGGGGACAAATGGATTCTGAACGGCCGCAAGTGTTTCATCTCGAATTCTCACACCTCGGATTTCTGGGTCGTCATCGCAAATACCGGCGAGGGATCGAAGGGACTCAGTGCTTTTATTGTTCGCAAGGATTTCCCCGGGGCGAAGGTCGGACGCAAGGAAAACAAGATGGGCCTGCGAGGGGCGAATACCGGCGAGTTGGTATTCGATGACTGCGAAGTTCCCAATGACCACCTGCTGGGCGCAGCGGGAGCAGGATTCGTTGTTGCTGGGAAGACCATCAGTGAAACGGGCCGCACGGGCATGGCGGCTGTATCGCTGGGAATTTTGAACGCCTGCCTCGAGGAAGCGGCGAAATTCGCTTCCGAACGCATCTTATACGGCAAGCCGATCAGCGAGCTGCAGGCGATACGATTCTATCTCGCCGAAATCTACACCGACTTGGATATTTGCAAGTTGCTCTGCTACCGGGTGAGTTGGATGAAAGACCAGGGGATGAAATGCGATACGGAGACGGCCCTCGCCAAGTACTATACCTGTGATCGTGCACTCTACTGCGCGAAAAAAGCAATCGAGATCCACGGCTCCTACGGCATCATGAAAGAATACAAGGTGCAGCGCCTGTTGAGAGACGCCATGGTAACGATACCCGCTGGCGGGACGGCGGAAGTGGCCAAGGCTGCCATCGCGCGGACTGTTCTGGCACCGTACAAAAAATAGATTTAGCCGAGACGGTCCTTATGGAGACCCTGTGGATATGAAACGAATTGTCGTATGTCTAAAGCCCGTGCCCGATCCGAAAGAATGGCATAAGCTCTCTCTGGATCCCGTCACGAAGACCCTTGTCCGGGAGGGCATTTTCAGCATTATCAATCCTTTGGACAAGCATGCTCTGGAGGCGGCCCTCGTGCTGAAGGACGCCACGGGTGCGGAGGTGGTCCTCGTTTCCATGGCGCCCCCCCATGCGAAAGCCTTGTTGATGGAGGCTCTTGCCATGGGGGCCGACAGGGCCTGTCTTTTGTCCGATCGCGTCTTTGCCGGTTCGGACTCGCTGGCGACGGCGCGGATCCTCGCCGCGGGCATACGTCGGCTCGGCCCATTCGACGTCATCCTTTGTGGCAATCAGACGCTGGACGGATCCACGGCACAAGTATCCTCTCAGCTGGCCGAATTCCTCGGTATCCCCAATGTCATGCACGTGGAGAGTCTGGAGTACAACCCAGAGGGATTTCTTCGTCTCCTTCAGACCATCGAACACGGACAGGTTCATCTCGAAGCCGGGCTCCCCCTCCTGATGTCCGTGACGAAACGGATAAACAAACCGAGGTTCTGCTCGTTTCTGGAGCTGCTGAAGGCGGAGAAAAAGGAAATTACGGTCTGGACAAATGCCGATCTCGCACTGAACGAGTCGCTGATCGGCTTGGCGGGGTCGCCGACTGGAATAGTCGAGCTATTTGTCTGCCGGAAGCGCCGTTCGGGGACGAAACTGAAAGGGGAGCCGGAAGCGGTGGCTCAGGCCATTCTGGATAAGCTCTATCGACTTGGAATGGTATGAAGCGGATGTGATCGCCGGAAAAAAGCCATAGACGAATGTTTTGTTATAGATGGGGCAAGTCATGAACGAAAAATCAGAGAAAAAGCCGGCCTACTGGGTATTTGCGGAGCAACGGCAAGGTGTCCTCCACGATGTCAGTTGTGAACTGGTTGGGGCTGCCGCAGCTATTACCCGAGAGAACTCCGGATTGGTCACCGCTATTCTGCTGGGGCAGGACATCGGGGGGCTTGCCGGAGAGTTAGTCGCACATGGCGCGAATCGCGTTCTTGTGATCGACGATGAACGACTGGCCGTTTATCGGCTCCTGCCCTACGCGTCAATTCTGAAACAAATCTGTCTTCAATATGATCCCGACGTGTTTCTCTTCGGTGCGACGAGCCTCGGCGTTGAGCTAGCACCGCGGCTCGCGGCAATGCTGAATACGGGGTTGTCCGCCCACTGTATCGATCTGAAACTTGATGAAGACGGCAGGCTTCTGCAAGTGGTGCCGGGCTGGGGCGGGGGTGTGCTCGCGACGATCTGCTGCGACAACAGCCGTCCGTCCATGGCCACGGTCATGCCGGGGGTGTTTAAGAAGGAAAGAACGGACGGCAGGCAAGGGGAGATCCTGATGCTGCGGGCGGGCGCGGATATCGACCTCTCAGGTCCCAAGGTTCTAAAGACCGAGATGCAGGAGCTCACGGGCACTTCGCTCGATCACGCGGATGTTGTCATCGCGGGTGGATGGGGAATCGGAAACGCCGAGGACTGGAAACTCATAGAAGAGTTGGCGGATCTTCTCTGCGGCGCCGTCGGTGCAACGCGTCCCGCGGTGGATGAGGGCTGGGCAGCCGAGGATCGGATGATCGGTCAGAGCGGGAAAATCGTGAAGCCCCGCGTCTATATCGGCGTCGGCATTTCAGGCATGATGCATCATGTAGTGGGCATGGACGCTTCCGAATATATCATTGCAATCAACAAAGATGAAAAGGCGCCGATTTTTGACGTGGCCGATTTGGCCGTTGTCGGCGACTTCCGGAAGATATTACCGCTGCTGATCAGAGAAATCAGTGCGAAACATGGGAGAAATTGTCTCCCGATAACAACGACGTAGTGAGGAAAGAGATATCACTGCGTGAGAGTTTGAACTATATATGTATCCTTTGGATACAATATCGTTTGTGTGTTGAGCCCCATAATCAGTGGTGTGCTGCTGGATCGGCGGCAAACGGCCTCCAGTAACATAGAAGATGTACACAAAACAATGAAGGAGGTTGCATATGCTGAAGGGAAATGCATAATCAAATTAGGTATCGTTTGGTCAGCAATATGGGAGTAAAAAATTCATTTCATAAAGGAGATTAAAAATGGCCCAAATCAAGAGAGTTGATCACATTGCAATTGCCGTCAAAGACATAGATATCGCAACTCAGCAGTATATAAAGTTACTCAACGCCAAGCCCATCCGGACCCTTATTCTTGAGGAAAAAGCCGGTACAATAAAGGTTTCCATTATTCAGTTAGGAGAAAATTTATTCTCGCTCATCCAATCCGTGGATGCAGACGGATTTCTTAATCAGCACATCGCCAAACATGGAGAGGGATTGCATCACGTGGGGCTTGAAGTCGATAACTTGGAGGAATTCGTCCGGGATGTGGAAAGCAAAGGATTCAAAGTCCCACTGCGGGATGAATTCAGCAACCGCAAGGAAGTCATCCTGCGACCCAAAGATTCAGCTGGTGTGATCTTACAGATCATGGAGTGGAAAGGAGGAGAAAGTGATGTCACAGCGGAAGACCGAATCCAGCGGTTTTTGAAGCTACAGAATATTCCTAAGGATGAATAACCTCACGCAAGCAATACAAATGGATTTCGTTTTAACCGAGAGCGCTAAGTTCATGTTGAAATGATTGGTTGGATGGGTTCCACTGCAGAAAGATGGCACCTGTCAATAAGGAATATTCTGCAAGCACTCACGGTAAAAACAATCGGCAAACTGAGCGTGAAACACTTTGAGCTCCTCCATAAAACGGGCAATATCTTTCTATGGATCAGTTTGACAAACCGAGAAGGATCCCAATGTAAGCACTGTCGGGAAACCACGCGGCAAAGGGAGAAAACAAAGGAAATACTTCTAGTACCGCGAGAAAACGGGCTACTTAACTCAATGAAAGAGGTGAAACATGACAGACAGTCGCTTTCAAAAGGATTTTCTGAATCCGAAGTCAATCGCAGTCATTGGTGCAGCTAATGATCCTGCACGCATCGGAGGCAGACCAATAGACTACCTGAAGCGATTCGGATATCAAGGTCAGGTGTATCCAGTAAATCCCAAGTACAAAGAAGTAATGGGTCTTCCTTGTTACCCTGATGTTCGCAGTATCCCTGGCCCAGTAGACATGGCTATTGTTGCATTACCAGCTGCTGGCGTACTAGATTCTATTCGAGACTGTGTCACGAAAGGGGTCAAGTCGGCCATAATATTCAGCGGTGGCTTCGGCGAACTGGGAGCACAGGGAGAGAAGATGCAGCAAGACATAGCAGAAGTGGGGCGAGAAAGCGGCATCACAATCGTTGGTCCGAACTGTCTTGGCGTTGCAAATTTGCGGAATCGTGTGATCGCAACGTTTTCCGGGGGCTTCAACACTGAGCCCTCGCGGATAGTTCCAGGGACGCTGGGCCTAGTTAGCCAAAGCGGAGCTCTTGCAGGTATCCTTCTTCCGATGGCTTTAGAGATGGGTATCAGCTTCAGCTATTGGCTTACTACCGGAAACGAGGCTGGAGTGCAATTCGCTGACTGCGTTTCCTACCTCGCGCAAGATCCCGATACTACAGTGATCGGTGGCTACCTTGAGTCTGTAAGAGATGGGGATGCTTTTTTGAAAGCTGCGCGCGCAGCGCGCGCAAGCGAGAAACCGCTGGTTATAGTGAAATGCGGACGCTCCGCCGCAGGGGCAAGAGCAGCCATGTCACACACTGGAGCCTTGACAGGAGAAGACGAGATCTATGAAGCTGTCTTCAAGCAGGCCGGCATCATACGGGCGTACGATGTCCAGGAACTTCTCGATGCTCTCTATGTTTTCGGACTCGGGCTTCGATTGAGGGGCAAAAAGATTGCCATCTTGGGAATGTCGGGAGGCATAGGAGCTCTCATGGCTGACATATGCGCCGAATGTGGTTTGGAGGTCACTTCGTTCAGCGCTAAGACCACAGACGAATTGAGGCGGCGGCTACCACCGTTTGGTTCGGCGTTGAATCCAATAGATGTCACAGCTCAGTTTTGGACGGATCCGACGATTATTACGGATTGCTTACAGATACTTCTGCGCGACAATCTCATCGACGGAGTACTGGTGCTAACTGGACTCGCCATTGGATCACTCGACATTTTCTCAGACGGCGTCTCAACAGCAGTACAGTCCACAAACAAACCCGTAATCGTGACCTGGATGTCCACCGGACACAATGAGGCGGTCACGCGACTGCGCGCGAAAGGAATAGCCGCATTTGATGATCCGAGACGGTCAGTTGGTGCCATGGGTGTGCTTGCTGCCAGGGAGGACATCATTAATACTCCCGAAGCAGGAGAGCTAAGTGTAGCGTTTACTTCCTCGCACCATAAGGCCGCGTCCATTATCGGGAGCCAAAACGATGTACTTAGAATCTGTCGGGAATGGGTGCCCGACAGGCCAAGCGAGTGTAAGGTACTCACCGAATACGAAGCGAAACGCCTGTTGAGTATGTTTGGGCTACCAATTCCGCGAGGGGAGATAGTACGATCGGTAGAGGAGGCTGTGAGGGCGGCGGACCGAATAGGGTACCCGGTGGTCTTGAAGGTTCAATCTCCTCAAATCTTGCACAAGACAGACATTGGGGGGGTTAAGTTGAACTTGAGTAGCAGGGAAGAGTTGGAGATGGCTTTTGATGGCGTGGTTGACACGTGCAGAAAATCGCGGCCTGAGGCGCATATCTACGGGCTCTTAGTCGAAGAAATGCTGCCTAAAGGAGGGACCGAGACCATCGTGGGAATATCCCAGGATCCTGTGTTTGGTCCCGTAATCGTCTTCGGATTTGGAGGTGTGTTCGTCGAGATCATGCGAGACGTGTCACGTCGTGTAGCTCCCCTCACCAGATGGGACGCGGAAAAGATGATTAGGGAGTTGAGGGCATCAGCGATTCTCAACGGTGTACGTGGGATGCCGCGGAGGGACGTAGATGCACTCATACAAATACTGCTCCAGATCTCAGAGATGGCGTTGCATCTCAGAGACGTGGTTGCTGAGCTAGACATCAACCCACTGGTCGTGTGGTCTGAAGGCCAGGGCGCCAAGGTTGCTGATGCCTTGGTAGTGCTCAAGTAGGGTCTAGGGTGTTGGAAGCAGCTTGGAGGTACGAGAGGGTGAATCGGAGCTGATGGCTTGCTGCTATGGTGGGGACTTAACCGACGAGAAAAAACGCTTGGGCCCTTTTTGCCGGACGCTTTTCTAACTTAAGTTGGTTGCGCCGGCACTTTCTCTGCGATTTCATTTTTTTATGGAAATTACGACGCCGGGAGACAATATGTGATAGAATTATATTTCTCCAAGGAGGTCTTTTAATGACGCAGGCACAACGGGATATAACCAAAAAGCTTCGTATTTTGAATCATGCAAAAGCAATAGGAAATGTATCTACAGCTTGCCGGTATTTTGGCATAGGACGATAGGCATTTTACGAATGGAAGAAAGCATATGAAGATACGGAAAAGAAGGATTGATAAAGAAGAAACCATGTCCTGCGAATCCTGCTCTCCGAACACCACCTGGAATAGGGGAGAAAGTGATTTATCTTCGGAAAACATATCATCTGGGACGACAGAGAATAGCCTGGTTTTTGGAGCGGTATCATGGAATTAAGATATCTCCAGCGGGTGTTTGGCACGTTCTGAAACGCAATGACACAAACAGGTTGCCACAAAACATAGAGAAAGGAAATGTCAGATGAATGCAACTGAGGAAGTGATTCGTTACGTGCTTGCGGTTCGATACGAGGATCTCCCCGTACATGTGCTGGAAGCTGTAAAGCGCATGTTCATGAATGCTGTCGCAGCGATGCTGGCTGGCTCCGGTGCTTCGGGTGTTCGCGAGACCGCGAAGCTTGTGCGGGAGTGGGGAGGTAAGAAAGAAGCAACGGCTATACTCCAAGGTTTCAAAGCGCCTGCCCAAGATGCGGTTATGGTGAATGCGACTATGGCTCGATCTTTGGATTTCGATGATTTCCATATCCAAACCGGGCTCCACATTGGAGCCACCATTGTCCCGACGGTGCTGGCGGCGGCCGAGCTTGCCGGTGGAGGGAACGGAAAAGAGGTCATTGTCGCGAGTGCCGTGGGAGCCGAACTGATGTCGAGGATGCGCATGGTTCCGGATCTTTGCATAGGAATCAGCGGATGGACGGGAGAGATCTTCGGAGCTTTCGGTGCAGCGGTCGCGGCGGGGAGAATCCTCGCACTAACGGAGAAAGAGATGTGGAATGCTCTGGGCTTAGCCTTCAGTCAGTCGGCAGGGACACTTCAAAGCATATACGACGGTACCATGGCGACATGCCTGCAGCAGGGGTTTGCCGCACGTGCTGGGGTTCTTTCCGCCCGAATGGCGTTGGAGGGTATCACAGGAGCAAGGGAATTCTTAGAGGGCAGGGCCGGGTTTTACCCGGTCTACTACCGCGGTATGAAGTACGATATCCGTCGACTCATCGACGGACTAGGTGCAGACTATCGATTTCTCAACTTTGCCACCAAACCTTACCCATGTTGTGGTTTCATTTTGGCCCCCATCGAGAATCTCATGGGGCTGATGCGGGAAAACCATCTGACAATTGATGATGTTGCACAAATTGAGGTCCGAGTCAATGATCAGATGTACAACGTCGTCTGTTTTCCGGAGGACGCGAAGTGCAAGCCCAACAGCGATTTCGACGCGATATGGAGCTTGCCTTATGTGCTCGGGACGGTGATGGTCCGGGGGGATGTGTGGCTGCAGGATTTCACCATTGAAGCCATCAGGGATCCTAAGCGGCTCTCAGCGTCTAAGAAGGTTCATGTCATTCGAGACAAAGAAATTGACAAAGAAAGTAAGGCGCTAAACCTCGCGTTGTCTTTACATTCAATGGAGATCCGAACGAACGACGGTCGCAAACTGTCGCGAAAGCTATACCATGCCAAAGGATTTCCCCAGAATCCGATGACCCTGGAGGAATGTGCAGAAAAGGCCCGAAAATGTGCCCCATTCGCGGTAAAAGTGTTCCCGGAAGAGAAGGTGAATTTCCTCAGGGAGCTCATTGATCGTATTGAGAAAATGCGTCGGATTACTGAGTTGACAAGCATTCTGGCATGATGAAAGGTCACAATTGTTTCAACGTTAATCAAATAGATTCGATTGGTTACTTATTGATTAATTTGACCTGCCCCCAGAACATGTGGCACATGTTCTGGGGGCAGGTCAAGATGCAGCGTATAGTTCATTTGACAAAAATATTCTTGGTTCGATCACCACCAATAAACAGGCGGACATGGCGGTTCTGGATACAGACCCATTTACGGTTTCCCCGGATTCTTTAAAGGACATTGTGGTTTGGATGACGGTGATGAACGGAAATATTGTCTATAGTAATTAAAAGGAAATGGCAGAGCTGCTGAAGGT
>PLLV01000042.1 GCA_003142295.1 Syntrophaceae bacterium | reverse complement strand
ATATGAAACTCTCATGACGGTGTTCCGTCACAAAGGATGATGAAAATTGGCAAAGGTTTTTGCTCTTTGAGATGAGGATGATTATCATATTTCCGAATAGTCCCCATGCCTGGTGATGGGCACAACGAAAGCGATCAAGGAGGGGGGGATATGGACGTCATTATCGATAAGGGATGCGGTCTGGATGTACACAAGGAGACGGTAGTGGCCTGTGTGATGGGGGAAGGGATCAAGAAAGAGATCCGGACCTTCAGTACGATGACGGAAGATTTATTTCGGTTGAAGTCATGGTTATCGGAGAAGGGGATTACCCACGTTGCGATGGAGAGTACGGGGCCGTATTGGAAGCCGGTGTTCAAAGTTCTGGAGGATTCTTTTGAAGTGATATTGGCGAATGCCCGGCATATCAAGAACGTTCCGGGTCGCAAGACGGATGTGAAGGACAGTGAGTGGATTTGCAAGCTATTGCGGAGCGGATTATTGGCAGCGAGTTTTGTTCCGCCCCAGGCCATTCGGGAGTTGCGGGACCTGACGCGATACCGGAGGAAGCTGACGCAGTCGATATCGGCGGAGAAGAATCGTGTCCAGAAAGTATTGGAGGATGCGAATGTGAAGATATCGTCGGTGGTATCGGATACGTTTGGGGTGAGTGCCAGCCGGATGATTGAATCCATCATGGCGGGGAATCTCGATACTGAGTCGATATCGGATTTAGCCGTAGGGAAGCTCAGGGGTAAGAAAGAAGAGCTTAAAAAGGCCCTGGTGGGGACCTTTCAGGAGCATCATCGGTTTATGATTCAGGTTTCTCTGGATCATATTGGGTCTTTGGAGAAGATCATCGCGGGCTTGGATCAGGAGATTAACCGTAAGCTGAAGGATTATCATCGCGAGTTTGAGTTATTGCATACCATTCCCGGGGTGAAGGAACAGGGTGCGGCCTCGATCATTGCCGAGATTGGCGCGGATATGGATATCTTCCCATCCGAGGGCCATCTGTCCGCCTGGGCGGGGATGAGTCCCGGCAATAACGAGAGCGCCGGTAAAAAAAAAGTGGAAAGACGACCCACGGCAATAAGAATTTAAGGGCGATATTGACCCAGTGTGCCTGGGCGGCGTCGAAGACGAAGAACACATATCTCAGTGCGAAGTATTACAGTCTTGTCGGAAGACGAGGGAAGAAACGGGCGTTGATCGCCGTCGGTCATAAGATTCTGATCATGGTTTATTACATTCTGAAAACCGGGATGCCGTACAAAGAGCTTGGCAAGGACTATTTGAGCCGGAGACGGGAAGACAAGATTGTGAAGGGTCATATCAAGCGGTTAAAAGATCTTGGCTACGAGGTTACGCTGAAGAAAGCTGCCTGATCATCGGAGAGAAGGGACAGCAAATGGTTTTACAGTATGGAGGTCGATTCTTACTGGTGGTTGCGACCCCGGATATGAAACTGACCCGGCCGGGTTTAAGAACAAAGGAATGTTGCCACGAGCACGCAGATGAAATTTTTACGATCTACCCGGCCCCCTGTTAACCATTAACATGCCCTTTAACGATACATAATGTAATCAAACCCTTAGAGGTACATTTTCAGATGAAACAACAGGTTGCGGATCTGTAACCAATTTTTCCGTGGAAAGGAGGGATCTACTGACTGTCGTTCAATATAGCCGTTATTTCTGAAAAATCAATCAAAATCATCAACNNAGGTACATTTTCAGATGAAACAAGGAGTTTTCCTGTAGGGAAAGAGTAACGATCGATATCACAGAAGGTCAGTTTTCTGGAAAAAGGCAGATTTAATGAGAATACGTTTACCTTCCAGAATTTCGATTTCTCCGGACTCTTCGAGACGATTGAGAAGTCGTGTCGCCGTTTCGCGGGATACTGTTGCCAGATTGGCAATATCTCCGTGAGTCAGCCGGAGATTGATGACGATTCCCCGGGGATCTTTTGCCCCATGGTGACTTCCGAAGTTTTTCAGGACGAACCTCAATCGATGTTCCGCATCGGCGAAACTGATCTCTTTGAGCATCAACCATGATTCCCTCAACTGGTTGCAGAGCATGCCGATTATTTCCTTGAGCACCCGCTTATTGCTCAACAAGTGGCGTTCAAATTGCTCCCGATAGATGATGCCGACATTCGTGTCTTCCATGGCTACGACAGTTGCGGGGAGCGTCTTTCCGTCGAGAATCGATATCTCCCCGAAGTATTCTCCGTTGCCATGGATGGCGAGGATCCTTTCTCTCCCGTCGAGACTATACTGGACAGCCTTAACCTTTCCGTAGAAGATATAGTAGAAGCATTTACAGGTATCCTCTTCATGAAGAATTACCTGATTTCTGGTGAATTGCCTCTGGATTAAGATATCCTTGATATTTCTGGCTTCATCGTCGGACAGGACTGACAGAAAGGGAATTTTTCTGATTACGGACAGGACTGACAGAAAGGGAATTTTTCTGATTACGGAATCAACACTTGCCGCACCGCCGATCTTTTTCAATTGCCTATTCATAGTCACTGTCCGAAATCATCATTATTGGTCATTATTCAAGCACATATCTTCCGGTAAGTCAATGTGAGCTGTTTGCACCTTGTTTGCCGATACCTTGGCCGGGTACAAATCATGAATCCTTGCCTGCGTATGATTACCGCACCTCATCGGGACCCTTGGGAGGCACAAACAACAAAATCAAAACCATGAAACGAATGGCCTGCGGCTTCCCCCGCTAACCCTTGACATTCCTTGCAATCCGTTAACCATCAAGGTCTTTCTGTTTTCCCGTGTGTCGGTATATGTCGGACTTTGCCAGAGCATTCCTAAAGGCCCCGGGCACAATTACGGGCACAAATTAAGGGCAATACATTCGGCCAGTAATTGACAAGAACTTGCTTTTGCGTGGATTGAGGATACGGAAAGGAGTCTTGTATGTCAAGGAGGTTTTATTACAGGAGGTTTTATTACGACCTGTTGTGTTGAGATGGGATTTGATTCCGGTCGTGCGGACATGGGTGCACAAATAACCTCAAAAAGTTTGTAAGGGAGTTGTCGATTTCGGTGATT
>PLLV01000004.1 GCA_003142295.1 Syntrophaceae bacterium | reverse complement strand
AAAGCTGTTAAAATTACAACCGTTGTAATTTCCCATCAGACACGTGACGTGCCGCTGAAGAGAATCCGCAAAGATTTGATAGAGGTCACGCATCAGGTACTCGACAAAACGGGAATGTTGACCAACCAGACTGAATTTTTTATCAACCCTACAGGCAAGTTTGTGATTGGCGGCCCCTGCGGTGATTCCGGTGTCACAGGCCGTAAGATTATTGTGGATTCTTATGGAGGCGTGGGATCACATGGCGGCGGCGCATTTTCCGGCAAAGACCCTTCCAAGGTAGATCGTTCCGCCGCTTACTATGCCCGATACGCCGCCAAGAATATTGTCGCGGCGAGACTGGCTGACAAATGCGAAATTCAGATTGCCTACGCGATTGGTGTTGCCAAGCCTCTCAGTATCAATGTCAGCACCTATGACACAGGAGTAATTCCAGAGAATAAAATTGAAAAAATTCTCACAGACGGCAAAATATTTGATTTCCGTCCGGCAATGATGATTAAAGATCTGGGACTCACCACGCCCAAAGGCTGGAGCTATCGCAAGAGCTGTAATTACGGTCACTTTGGACGTAAAGGATTTCCCTGGGAAAAAACAGACCGTGTAGATGCCCTTCGCCAGGCCGCCGGACTTAAGTAAGAAAAGTGCTAAAGCGGAATCCCGCCTCTAACTTCCCCCTTTTATAAAGGGGGATAGAGGGGGATTTTACTATCGTCAGTCTCGTTACAAACCTGTTTAGAACTTAGAACATTGAACTAATACTATCTTTTCCCTTGCCCCTTCACCTTTAAATCTTTCCTTGACGAACAAGACAGACAGTCTTATATTCTTACACAAAAGAGGGAGTTCTTATCAAAACTATGAGTTTGCCAATTCGCAGAACAGGACTAAAAAGACAGACACCTTTTTTCTTCTTGTGTTCGCAATGTCTTGGTTGCTGCCGCCACAAGAGAATCCAGGTCAACCCATACGAAATTGCGCGTCTTGCCGCGAACCGGGGCATGTCCACTGCCGAGTTTATTGACCGCTACACCCACGAAAGCGGAACCATTCTGAATTGGGAAGAAAACGGCGCCTGCGTCTTCCTCGATTCCAAGGGGTGTGGAGTTCATCCTGACCGCCCGCTCGTTTGTCGTCTTTACCCGCTGGGCCGTCACGTCCTTTCCTCGGGAGAAGAAAAATTCTCCGAGATCGAGCCGGACAAAGACTGCAAGGGCGTCTATAGCGATAACGGCGTGATCAAGGCGTATCTCGAATCACAGGGCGCCCACCCTTTCATGGAGGCCGCCGACAAATATCTCGATCTGCTCTGGAGACTGTACCGGATACTGGAAGAAGAGACGGCTGAACCCGAGAAACATAATGCCGTCGCCGGCGTTTTTCAGAAGCACGCCGAAGGCGAACGCGCGGGCGACACAGGATTTGCGGATGTGGATGCCATTGTAGCCGCCTTTTGCGAAAAAATGAGCATACAGTTTCCAAATAATATGGACGACAAAATGTCGATTCACATACAAGCCGTTGAAGCATGGGCAAATATAACAAGGAGGGAATCAAAACATGAAGAGAAAAAAACAAAACGAAGCGCAGCAGGTAAAGGAAAAAAGACACGTTCAGCAGGCGATTAGCATCGCTACAGTTGTGGCCTCACTGGGGACTTCTCTGGGTGTCGGCGTTACCAACCTTATTGCCGCGGAAAAACCTCTGCCTGTCCGCGGTGAAGCGGTACAGATTAAAGGCGAATTTGAAAACATGAACTCATCCCAGATAAAGCTCTCCGAACAGATTAAATTGTTTGAATCATTTCAGATTAAATTCTGGAACCAGATCAAAGGGGAAACACGTCAGATGAAGTTCGACGCGAGGCAGTACAAGGAATTACAGGCTAATGAGCACAAGCTTGCGGACGAGATCAAGGGCTTGCAGGCAAATGAATACAAACTGTCGACACAGTTTAAGTTCTGGCAGGCGAACATGCATAAAGGTGCGGACCAGATCAAATTTGATGGACTTGTTGCAAACGAACTTAAACTATCGAACCAGATCAAGATGCTTGAAGCCAACCAGCACAAGCTCGCCGATCAGATTAATTCACTTCAGTCGAATCAGAAGAAGTACTAAGCATTAAAGGGTCCCAAATTTCAGTGCACTAAGCTACTGGAATTTGGGACTCTTCCCCATTAACTTTTCCCCGGTTTTTTAAACATAGAACTTTGAACATTGAACCATGTCCCTTGCCCCTTGACCCAGGCATTTTACCCCTTGTCCTTTTCACTATTCACCTTTCACCTTCTGCACAGTCCCTCGTTTCAGGTACACTTCACTTGGTAAGTGCGCCACGAGGCTGCACGAGAGATGAGGGGTGAGGGCCCTCGAAGTCGGCTTGCAGGAGCTGGCTTCAAACCACCTTGAGCTGCATTGGTAAAGAGCCATGGTGGTGAGCGTCAAGGAAAAGGCAGGGCAACGACCCTGTCAGGTAAGGATCAGGGAGGCGAGCGCAAGCGAACTATTGATGAGGTGTCGAAATGAATTGGACGATGTCAAAACTGGGGGGCTTACCATCTTCCAGGACGAGTTCAAGGGAAACCTGTTTACTGCTTGAACGGCNNGAGTACCGATGCGGGGCACGGGGACGGAGCAGTCAGTAGTAGGGAGGAAGGTTCTGTAATGGGACTGGATCGAAGGGACTGCGTTGTTCAGCTTTATTTTCAGGTCAACCAGAAATGGGAGGAACTTGGTGGATAAAGCAAAGCCATTTAGTATTTCAAAACGGGAAGTTTGGGAGGCATACAAGAGGGTTAAGGCTAACAAAGGAGCGGCCGGAGTAGATGGGCAATCCATTGCAGAGCTTGAAGAAGGTTTGAAAGACAACCTTTTCAAAATCTGGAATCGGATGTCTTCAGGCAGCTATTTTCCACCACCTGTACGTCGGGTCGATATACCAAAGGGCAAGGGGAAAACCAGGCCACTGGGAAAACCAACAGTGGCAGACCGCATTGCCCAGATGGTAGTCAAGCGATATTTAGAGCCGATCTTGGAAGTTCATTTTCATCCGGATTCTTATGGATATCGCCCCAAGAAGTCTGCGATTGAGGCCATAGGGGTTGCACGTCAGCGGTGCTGGCGATACGACTGGGTTCTTGACCTCGACATCAAGGGTTTCTTTGACAATATCGACCATGATCTTTTGATGCGGGCGGTAAGGAAACACACCGATTGCGAATGGGTTCTTCTATATGTCGAAAGATGGCTGAAGGCACCGGCGCAATTGGAGGATGGTAGCCTGATTCATCGGGATAAAGGGACTCCGCAGGGAGGGGTGATCAGTCCCTTGCTTGCTAATCTCTTTTTGCATTATACATGCGATATCTGGATGCAGAGACAGTATCCTCAGATTCCATTTGAGCGATACGCCGATGATGTGATTTGTCACTGCCGGAGCAAAGCCGAAGCGGAAGAACTTCGGGCAGCTATCGAACGGCGATTTGCTGAATGTGGATTGGAACTGAACCAGCAGAAGACAAAGATTGTTTACTGCATGGACTCAAATCGACGAAGGAAGTATCCTGAGCAGAAGTTCGACTTTCTGGGCTACACCTTTCGGCCCCGGAGAACGAAGACACATCAGGGTAAATATCTTGTCGGGTTCACTCCTGCAATCAGCAACAAGGCCACAAAATCGATATGTGAGGCCATGAGGCAATGGAATTTGCACCGACGCACGGATAAATCGCTGGATGAACTGGCCCAGAGGATCAACCCAGTATTAAAAGGGTGGATCAATTACTACGGACACTTCCGCAAGTCAGCCCTATACCGGACCTTTCAACCATTGAACAATAGTCTTGTTCGCTGGGCATGCCGGAAATACAAAAGTCTGAGGAGGAATTGCCATGAGGGGCGTCTATGGTTGCAGGGTGTGATGCACAGGCAATCGACGTTATTTGCCCATTGGCAGCTCTCACAGATTAAGGCTGGACAATAGGAGCTGGATGACGGGAGACTGTCACGTCCAGTTTTGGGAGAGCGCGAGGGTGAGATNNCGGTTTTTAACTGGAATAAATTTCCCTTGGTTGAATTTTCGGTATACACGTCGTAAAGATAAGTAAACGTAACGCTCAGCCAGGAAAAACGATAATAAATATCGGCGCCCATGGAAAGAGTTTCTCTGGAGCTGTTTGCCACCTCCGCTCCGTTTTGACTTTTGTTACTGCTGAGCATCCAGTTGATCGAAGGTCCTAATTTTAATTTGTCCGTCAGGTTATATCCCAGAAGGCACTGCACGTA